>JAOTYN010000039.1 GCA_029861825.1 Cyclobacteriaceae bacterium | reverse complement strand
GTTTCCTTTACGGCAGATTGTACTTGTTCAAAAAATTGCACGGCAAAAGCATTATCCATATTGCAATAGGTCCTTTGGAATCCTATGCCTATCAGCAGCTCCTCCAACTCCTTAAAAGCAAATAAGAAGCTGTTAGCAGCATCTTCCGACCAAGGCACCGGGTACCGTATTGATCCATCAGTGCTCTTAAAGAGGTCGTGAAACATCAGTCTGCCTTCGATCTTTAATACTCTGGCCATCTCACCATAGAATCTTTTTTTGTGGGCAATATTCATTTGCACATGTTGGGTCCAGACCACATCAAACCTTTCGTCCTCAAAGGGTAATTCCAGAGCATCCGCCACCGAAAAGGTGGTAAGATGTTCAAGACCTACCAGTTTGGATAACTTGCTAGCCGTTTCCACAAACACCGGGGTCAGGTCAATGCCCTGAACCTGGCATTGGTATTCCTGGGCAAACATTCGACAGGGGCCTCCAATGCCGCAACCTACATCCAGTACCTTACTTGTGGAGGTCAATGGAAATTTGCTCAGTAATTTCAGAGTACTTTGAGCGCCTCCTACGTGAAATTGATCCACCGGCCAAAGATCCGCAGCGGTTATGTTCTCAAGATCTATATCTAATTGCCTTAAACCCTCCAAGATCTTTTGGTAGAGATCATCCTGGTGGTAGTGTCGAATTACATCAGCAGAAGTCATAATTTTGATTGCTGTAGGATTTATTAAATTGTAAATATAATAGCAATACTATGAAAACCTTAGGGTGTGTGCTTCTACTGCTGGTAATGGTAACCTGTCAGCAGCAATCTCCAGTATCTGAAATCCCGGCATCTGAAAAGCCTAAGGTAATTTCGGATGGTGTGGAGATAGCCTATGACCTTTGCGGCAGCGGTGAGACCACTGTGGTACTAATCCACGGGTGGTGTATCGATCGCAGCTATTGGTCGCATCAGGTTGCTGCGCTGTGTGATGAATATAAGGTGGTAGCACTGGATCTGGCAGGACATGGAGAATCGGGCCAAAATCGGGATTTATGGACGGTAGAACAGTTCGGCAAAGACGTTTCCGAATTGATCAATCAACTGAAACTTGAACAAGTGGTTCTAGTAGGACACAGTATGGGTGGAGATGTGATGCTGGAAACCGCATTACTCCAAAAGGATAAGGTGGGAGGAATCATTGGCATTGATACTTTTAAAGATACCGGACACGTACCTGATTCCTCTGAGCAAGCGGCCATTGAGGGTTTTATGCAGTTCATCCGCTCCGATTTTAAAGGTGCTGCAGATGTTTTCGCCGATCAGGTTTTGTTTTCTCCGCAAACTGATAGTATCAGCCGCCAGCGGGTACTGCACAGTATAAAATCAGCAGATACGCTGAGGGCAGTTGCCGTTTTGGAGTCACTTTTAAATTATGCGTCAAAAGAGATACCTCAGTTGAAGATCTTGAGCAAGAAGCTCTACCTTATTAATAGTGATGTTACCCCAACAATGGAGTCGTATTTCAATCAGGCCGGTATTGAATTCGAAGTAATCGATATAGCCGGTACTGGTCATTATCCTATGATTGAAAAGCCGGTGGAATTTACTGAAGTACTATTAAAAACCTTGGGATTGATCGTTCAGGACATTTAATTCTTGGACAGGCAATATACCACTTGAATGAAATCATTATTAAGGGTTTATCTCATCTTTTGATGGTAATTACGTTAACCGAGTACAGTGAAAAGCTATTTATCGAGCCTCATTTAAAACAACGATTAGGTCTAAAAGACTCAAAGATACGATTCCACGGATGCCGCGCTATTCGTCATGATGGCCATATTCATTTTCAAACTTCACAGTAATCTTTAAAACCGCATCGATGTACCTTAATAGATTAATCTGAACCGCATAGCAGCCTCCTATTGGCTAAATTTATGCTGATATGATCAATATTAAGCATTTTTTAATCTTAGGGCTATTTTTTAGCTTAGTTGCCTGCTCCAATCCCTCCCAGCCACAGTTTGCCGCGGCTTCTTCAGCTGCCGATTTCAAAATATTGTCGAATAAAGATGCTGAGCAATCCCAGGGGATTCCCGTAAACCTCAACCTGGACGGAAAACTGGAGCTTCAGTTTCAAGTGGAAGATCTTTTTACGGAGGAAGCCTATTTGCAACAAATACACCACGATACGGTTTATTTAATGCTGGGATTTGTTGAAAAGATTTCAGGACACCATTTTCGCATTCAACTACAAGACCCGGAGATCAAAAGTGTTTCGGTCTACCAAAGCTACCAGACCAGTCTTTCCTTGATGGACGAAGGCCCCCACATGGATTTTACTGATTGGATACACTATACCAGTGAGTGGGAAGCCATTCCAGTAACAAACGAGCAATTCTCATCACTGGAATACCAAAAGGATCACTATCAGAGATTCCCGGAAGTCAGCAAAGAGGAAATTATGGAAGCTGTACGTGCACGGGTCAACGATGATAAATGGTTGGAGCTGGCGCAGAAATGTGATGACCCCAGGTCCTATCCCTGCGGAGTATCCATAAGCCGGTATTTTCTTAAACTGGAAATCCTGGACTCTCAAAACGAAGTTTCTCAGCGTATTGTGGTTTTCGAAGTGCCCATGGGCTGTTGAGTTTCGAACTCCGGTTTACGAATTCAGAATTTAGACTAATAAAGACTTGCCTGGTGCCCTCTTGTGCTTTTCTTTGTCACCTGTGTCAATCAGGATAGAGCTTGTTTATAGAACGATTGACGGTTAACCCGGACTTTCCTCTGATGGACTTTCTGCTGATTGTTAGAGCTACTAAGTGAAGATTTTGCGGGGGCCCCGCCACCCACCCATTTTTAAGTTATCGCTTGAGGGTCTCGGTAGTTGAGACTGGAGCAACTTTTTTTGTAGAGGGTAGACCTCCTCGCAAATAGTTTACTCCACTTAAGCTTTCTCCGGTCTCTTGCGCAAAAGCTTTACAGACAGCGTACGGCCAAAGCCTTTAGCAAAGGATTCGGCGACACCCTCCGGATTTGACTAACTTGACTTTAAACGATAGTCTTAACCCCAGGGAGCCTCGACACTTAAAGAGGGTGATCTTCCTAAATTATGTGCTGAGGTTGGCTTTTCCCAAAATCTGATATCACCGATCTCTAATCTTCAATCAACCGCTTTATCTTTTCCAAAAAAGCCGGCTTTATCTTCAAGCTTGTGGCCCCAAATCTTGATATTATCTACCATACCGGTATCATCGAACGATCCAAATCCGATGTACCCACCGTTGAAGTGGGTGTCTGTAGCCTCCATAATGGGTTCCTGCATATCATTAAAAAACACTCGGATCAATCCGCTTTCAACATTGCGTTCTATTTTGACTTTGTTCCAGCCCTCACCCCAGTCAATTCCCCCAGTGGTTTTAGTGCCGATCTTACGACGGGGTTCGTCGTTGACGATAAAAATATTGTGTGCATGATCGTCCGCGGCAGAGGCAATATGCACATAGTAAAAATTGGTAGGGTCCTTCATTCCAAAGAACAAACACATGTCTCGATGTCCGTATTCCTTACCCGTTTGTTTGAGATCTACCTCCAAGGTAAATGAGCCTACCCGCAAGGTTTTGAGCGCGGTAATATTAAATGGTGAGCGTACCCGGGCTTCATACTTGCTTTGCTGGAAAAGTTCCAGTACGTGGTTACTGTCAATTTTTCCAGACCTCCAGGCCTGCGGGTCAGATGATTCGAAATCATTCAGTGACTGGCCCTGCTCAAAATCGTTCTCATATAGCAATGGTAAGTGCTGGGATGAGAGAGAAGTGGAGATAAACACCAGAAGGAAAAGGGGAAAAACAGTACGGCACATAGAACAATATACAAAGATCAGGTGCAAGAGCAAACTGCATGTGGGGCTGTTATAGAATTGTGGGTGTGAGCGTGTGTATTAAATATGTAAACATAATACGTCTCACTCGGATTTAACCTAACGTGTACGTGCGTAGGCGGACTAACAGAATTTAGCTACCTACTAGTATTGATGCATACTAAACCTTAAATTATTAAATGAATGCATTACCAAAACCCATGACCGCTAGCCTAACTCCCATAACCCAAAGCCGCCAGGAAATGAGGCCTTACCTCTACCACCCTTTTGCGGAAGCCGTTTTTGAGGCCACTGAACAGTTATATCTGGTTAAGGGCTATCACCAGCCCTGGATCGGGTATTTTGCACTTCGTGACAACATTGTGGTAGGAGTAGGCGGATTCAAAGGACAACCTAAAGATAATATTGTGGAACTAGCCTACGCGACTGTGCCTGAATTTGAGGGACAGGGGGTAGCACATTCAATATGCAAGTCGCTAGTGAAAATCGCACATGAGCATTCACCACGATTAGGCATCCGGGCCCGAACCCTGCCTCAAACCAATGCCTCAACCCACATACTGCAAAAAGCAGGCTTTACCAAACTGGGTGAGGTGCAAGACCCTGATGACGGCCCAGTTTGGGAGTGGGAGTGGCAACCGTAAAACCAAACGACCATGACCCGAATTCATAATCACCGTTACGTGCTTGCTGTCAAGGATCTCACCCGATCCCTGGTTTACTACAACCAGGTGCTGGGGTTTCATACTTACTTTGAAGGTGGTGGTTGGGGCTTTGTCAAAAGAGATCAATGTATCGTAATGCTGGGTGAATGCCCGGAAAGCCCCGAAGCCCGCGAGCTGCCCAATCACAACTACTTTGCCTATATTGAGATAGGCAATGCCCGGAAGTTCCATGATGAACTTGTAGCTAAAGGTGCGCGTGTGCTCACTGAAGTTGCGGATAAATCCTGGGGCATGCGGGAGTTCGCCCTGGAGACCATCGATGGCCACCGCATAATGTTTGGTGAGGAATTAATTCCTGAATAATGTCCCAAGAATTAGAGACAACCCGTCTACTCTTAAAAGAAATTACTGAGGACCACTTGCCCTTGTTCTTTGAACTGCACTCTTATCCAGAGGTGGATAGGTTCAATACCATGGGGATCCCCTCCGATTTACAAACTACTCGTCAGATCCTACTGCCGGCAATGGAGGATCAACTTCAAGAAATGCGATCCAAATATTGCTGGGCGGTTTTCCGCAAAGAGGATCATGCTTTTATAGGGGAATTGGGCTTTAGCGTTTCAAGCTCCAAGTACCGGCGAGGAGAGGTGCATTATTTGCTGATACCTGATCACTGGGGTAAAGGCTATGCCACGGAACTGGTTAAGAGGATCATTGCATTTGGATTCGACCACCTTCATCTTCATAGGGTAGAGGCTGGAGTGGCCACAGAAAATGTGGCTTCACTACGGGTATTGGAAAAAGCGGGCATGACCCGCGAAGGATGCCACCGGCAAATCCTTCCCATTCGTGGCCATTGGGTAGATAATTATCATTACGCTATATTAGAATCAGATCCCAGATAATGAAACTATGAAACCACTAGCTTTGATCCTCTCTATGGGGATGCTATGGTGCTGCCAACCCACTGCTCCAGAAAAAACCTTCTCACCCGAACTGGTGATAGAGGAAGTAACTGAAATGTTGCACCAGTATCACCAGGCCATTGAGGAGGGTGGCCTGGAAACAGAATTTGATTACCTGGATGATAGTGATGATTTTTTCTGGGTGCCCCCCGGATTTAAATCAGCGCTGGATTATGACAGCGTGGCCATCATTCTGAGAGCCAATGACAAATCTATCGAGAAGATAGTGCTCACTTGGGACAGCCTTCATGTTACCCCATTGCGGTCCGATCTGGCGCAATATTATGGAACCATAAATTCCAGTGTGATAGATACGGCCCAAATGACTACCGAATCATTGCTTATCGAAACGGGGCTAATCATTAAAAGGGCTGACGGATGGAAATTGTTGAGTGGACAAAGTGCATTCTTCCCCAAAGAATAATGCGATATGTTCACACCAATATCATCAGTAAGGATTGGAAAAAGCTGGCAGCTTTTTATCAAACGGTGTTTGAATGTGAACCGGTGCCTCCACAGCGTGCACAAGCCGGGACCTGGTTGTCACAGGGTTCCGGGGTTAAAAATGCCAGTCTGGAAGGTGTTCATTTGAGACTTCCTGGATACGGACCACAAGGGCCTACCCTGGAGATCTATAGCTATGATCGAATGTTGGAAAAGCATGGTGATGCCGCAGCCAACAAACAAGGATTGGGCCATCTGGCTTTCGAGGTAGAAGATGTAGATTCGGTACTGAACCAGGTGATGGACCAGGGAGGAAAAGCTGTAGGTCAGGTAACCACACATACCATTCCCGGTCAAGGAAAAATAACCTTTGTATATTGCACCGACCCTGAAGATAACATCATTGAACTTCAGCGCTGGCACTAAAAATCTTTAAATGGTCGATGTTTTAACTAGAATAACCATCAACAGATCTGCGGAGATTGTGTCCGTCTACGCCGCAGATCCCGACAATGCACAGCATGGTACGACAACATTTCCTCTGCCCGCTGGATCTCCAGTAAACCCCTGCTGGTAGGATCTCAGATTGCTTTTGAGGCGCAATTTTTGGGGCGAAGGCTTTCTTATACCTATGAAGTGGTTGCTTACGAGCCGGGTAACAGTATGGTTATGCAAACTGCCGAAGGCCCATTCCCTATGCGTACAGCTTATAACTGGGAAGCCCTTGATCATGACAAAACGCGTATGACCTTGCGTAATACCGGCAAACCCTCAGGCTTTTCTAAATTGGTCGCACCTCTGATGGCAATGATGATGAAAAAAGCCAATCGCATGGACTTGAAAAAACTGAAGACCATTCTCGAAGGAGAAAACTAAAAAATGCAAATCGTTAGAGTCCAAAGTCCTCCCCCCAATCTACTTTCATCATCAGAGTCCTTTTCAAGTGACTCTAATGGGGGCTAAGTGAGACTCTGATGGTAGTCGAAATGATTATTATTTTGCTACGGCAACTCCAAACTAGCCGGCATCTGCGGCACCCTCCTAGGACCCCGTGTTTGTTCAAATGCATAAGCCATGGCAATCAACTCTGGCTCCCGGTAAGCAGTGGAAAACATACTTATCCCTACAGGTAACCCATGCACATAGCCAGCGGTTATGGTTATATTGGGATACCCCGCCCGCGCTGCCGGAGAAGAACTTCCCCCGCCAAAATGATCTCCATTGATGACATCGATGGGCCAGGCCGGTCCTCCCGTGGGAGCCACGATGGCATCAAGGTTGTGCTCGGCCAGCGTGGCATCGATTCCCTCCTGACGAGAAAGTCGCAATACCTTTTCCAGAGCCTCCTTATACTCAGACTCATTCAAGTCTCCCTTCTCCTGTGATTTCAATAGAATCTCCTGTTCAAAATAAGGCATGGAGTTATTTCGGTTGGTTTCATTGAAGTCAATAATCTCTTGTAGAGACTTTACCGGAGCCCCGGCCCCCAGTGAGGTCAGGTACCTATTAATACCCTCCTTAAATTCGTACAGGAGCACGTCATATCCCGCACTTCCGTATTCACGATTGGTCTTTATATCAGCAGGATCCACAATCTCCGCACCTGCAGACTTTAGAATCTCAAAAGCATCTTCCATTACCGCATCCACTTTTTCATGAAACCCCATGGCATTGCGCATTACTCCCAGTCTTTTGCCTTGTAATCCGTTGGTGTCTAGGAATTGACGGTAATCCGAAAGTGCTTTCCCTTCCTGAGTGCGAGGATCATCAGTATCAATGCCCGTCAAAGGTCCCAACAAGGCCACCGCATCCTCAACGGTACGGGCCATGGGGCCAGCCGTGTCCTGAGTATGACTGATGGGAATTATTCCAGTACGACTCCACAAGCCAACAGTGGGTTTGATACCTACAATGCCGTTTGCTGAGGAGGGGCAAACAATGGAACCGTTAGTCTCAGTGCCGATAGTAACAGCACAGAGATTGGCAGAAACTGCGGCCCCACTGCCAGAGCTGGAGCCACAGGGGTTGCGATCCAAGGCATAAGGGTTGCGGGTTTGACGACCACGGCCACTCCATCCGCTGCTAGACCGCTCGGAACGAAAATTGGCCCACTCACTGAGGTTGGTCTTTCCTAGTAACAAGGCACCAGCCTCCCGTAGCTTTTTCACAATAAAGGCATCTTGGGGGGCCATCGAACCCATTAAAGCCAATGAGCCGGCTGTGGTCATCATTTTATCACCGGTATTGATATTGTCCTTTATCATGATGGGTATGCCATGGAGAGGTCCCCTCACCTTGCCATCAGCCCTTTCAGCATCTAATTGATCGGCAATAGTCAGTGCGTCGGGATTTACCTCAATCACCGAATTTAACTTACCCTCATCTACCTCTTTGATCCGATGCAGGTACATTTCAGCAATGCTGCGTGCACTATGAGTGCCCTCTTCCATGGCCTGCTGTATTTTTGCTACCGTATATTCCTCTAGCTCGAAAGCTTCCGGTGAGGAGGATGATTCCAATTCAGGCGCTCTGGTTTCAGGTGAACAAGAGGAAAACCCAAAAGAGGTCAACACAGAACCCAAAGCACTGTATTGTAGAAAATTTCTTCTTTTCATATCACTTTTGATTTGCATATAAGATCGCAAACGGCGGGGAACTTCACAAATTTGTGCTGGATCAACAGAATTGGTGGATGAGATAACTTCGTCCCCGGAAATTGAAAGGAGTATCCACTGCAGCTTGCTTAAATTCCAATCCCAAAGGTGAGGCTGGTGAAATGGCTATAAAGCTGGTCTGGCCCAAGGGCAACTCACCAGCTGCGATGGACAAATAAAAATAACCTTGATCTGTGTCTAAAAATGAACCCAGATCAATTTTAGTGTGATTAGCAGATATGCTGATTTGGTGTAGAACTCTTTCTAATTTCAGCACCTGTTGCAATTGCGATTGGTACTTTTCCTTTTCCAAATGTAACATGGCTTGAGCGGTTTCGTACTTATCACCCATGCTACTCTTGGTCTCAGCTGATGCGGATTGCCTGGTCTGCCTAATGCTTTGTTGCAAAATATCTATCTTCTGCTGCACCCACAACACACATTGATCATGGGCTTGCTCTTTTAACTTTAGCAACTCGCTCATGATTGCTAGATGTGTTCCTTTATATAACTGACAAATTGCCGGATCTCATTCTCATCATTGTAATAATGTACTGAGGCTCTGATCATTTCACCTAGTCCACGATCCTGCATATCCAATAATGTTCCTTCGGGCACGATCAATGAGGTGTTGAAACCGGCTTTACCTAAACGCAGTTTCATTCTTTTGGAATTGAAAGGGCCTTTAAAGCTGACAATACCGGACTTTACCCTACCCAAATCGTGAACAGAAACATCAGGGATCTGCTCCAAGCCGGTTCGTAGTAGATCTGCCAGATATTGAATTCGTTGCCAAATACGGTCTATACCCAACGAGGAAGCATAAGCTATGGCTTCCGACAGTCCCAATACCCCCGCCAGGTTGAACTCCCAATTTTCAAAACGTCGGGCATCGGGGCGAATGCGGTAACTAGTAGGTGTATCCCAGGTTGCTCCGTGAAGGTCTAAAAGCACAGGCTCTAGCCCAGGCAAAATACGCTCGTTGACATATAGAAGGCCTACTCCACGAGGTCCCCTCAGGAATTTACGGCTGGTGGCCGAAAGAAAATCACAGCCTATCTCTTTTACATTCAGAGACATCTGGCCCGCACTCTGACAAGCATCCAGCAAATACCAGATGCCATACTTTCGCGCAATACTACCAATTTCAGCGGCAGGATTCACCAAGCCACCGTTAGTAGGGATGTGGGTTATGGCGATCAATCTTACTCTGGGTTGGATGATAGACTCCAATGCCTGTACATCTACTTCACCAAACTCATTATTAGGTATAGGTTTAACCTCCACTCCCAGGCGCTTCTGCAGTTGCAAAAATGCAATGTAATTACTGGCATACTCCGCCCGGGATGTCAATATAATGTCGTCCGGCTTCCAAGGGATGGAAAGTAATGCCTGTTGCCAGGCCACCGTAGCGTTTTCCATGATGGCTACTTCCCTGAAATTACATTGCAGGTGATCGGCAATGTTCTGGTAGGTAGCTTCAATCTGCTGCCTATATTCAATCGCCGTTTCGTAACCTCCATACCGGAGTTCATGATCCAGGTATTCGCTAACTTTTTGTGCCACCTGGATATTCATTAAGGAAGCGCCGGCATTGTTGAAATGTACTACGTGTTGAACCCCAGGGGTTTCCTTCCTTATCTGATCTAATTCTTCAGCTGAGAAGGGATTTTTGCTATCCGGCATGAACACTAAAAGTCAATTGAGATGGAAAGATAGCACAAAAAAAGACTCTCCGAAGAGAGCCTTAATCCAACTGGTAATAATAAATGGTTTAGGAAGACGATTTTAGCAATGATTTCCTAACCTTCATCATCTTCTCATGGGTGACGGCGTCCTTATAGTTAATATCTTCCTGCAGACCCACTCTTAAACTCTTAACATAGTATTCCAAAGCTTTTTCCGGAAGATTATTCAAGTTGTAGTAATCTCCCATTATCGCTAGGTTGTAGGGGGTTTCTTTAATATCCAGAGATTTTTGCAGCCAGGTTTTGGCTTCCGCCAGATTCACTTTCTTACGAATACAACGATCGGCTGAATTAGCAAAGGTGTACCAATCGTCCGGCGCAGCTTCCTCAACCGCTTGCCTGGCCTTAATGGTGGTTTTATTATTATCGGTATTGTTACCTGCAAAAGTTCCGACACTCAAAAAAAGCGTGGCCAGTGCCAACGTCAACATTCTTACACTTTTGGTCCTGTAATTCATGGTATAATTAGATTTAATTATGATTTGTTTCTTAATGGTGCTTAGCTAAGGCCAAAATTGGTACCAGAAAAAGTGCCGTTCTCATTTAATTGATTATCAGGATTTTACAAAATTAGTAACCCAATTTGAGGGATAGTATTTTTGTTCGCTTATGCGACAGAATTGACCAAAAGTGGACAAATAACCTTTTTTTGTAAAAAACGTTGGAGCTAAATTTCGGAACGCAGCACTTCCAGAGGAGGCTTACTTAAAACACCCTTACTGTTGAGTAACCCGATGAGCATGGTGACTCCGGTTATGATTACGTACACCATTAATAACGGCCACAGGCTTGGTACAAAAGTGGAGTCGAAGCTGAAATAGGCCAAAGCCCAGGTTGAGGCCAATGCTAGCAGCAAGCCAACAGTTGAAGCCAAACTACCCAGGAAGAAATATTCCAGGGCATTGATGGCCATGATTTGTTTTTTTTGTGCTCCCAACGTACGCAGCAAAACGCTTTCCTTGATACGCTGAAACTTACTGATGATCACGGAACTGATCAGGACGATTAGCCCTGTTAGAATGCTGAATAAGGCCATAAAACGGATCACAAATGCCACCTTGTCCAGGATTTCATTTACTGTTGATAAGATCAAATTAAGGTCAATTATAGAAATGTTCGGGAATTGTGATACCACCTCTCTTTGGAAATCGGCAGATTTCTCTGGTGAATTCACTTTGGTCATTAAAACGTGGAACTGAGGAGCTTCTTCCAATATTCCTTTAGGAAATACCACCAGAAAATTGGTCTGCACCCGGTTCCACTCCACTTTTCTAAAGCTTCCAATTACGGTTTTTATGGGTGCGCCCTGCACGTTGAAGAGCAGCTCGTCCCCTAATGAAACTTTCATATTTTCTGCAAAGCCCTGATCCATAGATATAAAAATGGTATCCCTGTTCTCCATTGAGGTTGAATCCCAGGTGCCCTCTGCCAGTTCCTCAGAATCAATGAGGTGGTTGCGGTAAGTTACCCGATACTCCCGATTAAATGCCCATTTAGGATAAGCGATGGTGGTATCCTCAACCGCATCAGATTTGGTATGGCCATTTACCTCTATCAGCTGCATGGTCACGATCGGTACTTCCTGAATCAAAGGAAGATCGTGTGCGGTTGCCAGTTGTGAAACAGCTGCTGTTTGCTCCGTTTGAATATCAAAGAGCACCATATTGGGTTGATCCCCGCGTGATGAAAAGGACACCTGAGAGATGAGCAACTGCTGCACAAAATATAAGGTGGCTATTAATGCCGTACCCAGGCCTATGGATACGATCAAAATCAATGTCTGATTTTGAGGGCGATACAGGTTGGCCAAGCTTTGTCTCCAAATAAAATTCCAATTTGTGGGAAAAAATTTGCGAATAGCCCAGGTTATCAATTTTGCTACCAAACTCAATATAGCAAAAGCAGCAAGTAAGGCCAGGGTAAACACAAATGCGTCGCCCCAATCACCAATACCTTGCCAATAACTGAAGGCCAGGACGAAGCCAAATATGCACACATAAATAGACCAAAGTAAAGGGTCGCGGTCGTCTGCAGATTCGTATCCAGACCTCAAAACTCGTAGTGGGGAGATCCTTCGGACCTTGATTAACGGAACCAGCGCGAACAGGATACTTATGGTCAGGCCAATAACTATCCCGTTGAATATGGCCTGCCAACTGATAGACAAACTCACATCCAGGGGTAGAAAATCGCTGAATACCGTAGGAAGTAACAATTGAAGAGCGCTGCCTCCAGCCGCTCCAATCACGGAACCCAATAAGCCCATCGCTATGATTTGGCATAGATAGATCCATAAAGCCTGAGGCCCTTTAGCTCCTATGCATCGAAGTACCGCCACCGTGTCCAATTTTTCCTTTACATAGATGTGTACAGAACTAGCTACTCCAATACACCCCAACAGTAAAGCAGCGAAAGCCACAAAACTTAAAAACTTGGTGAGATTTCCGAATGTTTCACCCAAATCCTCTTTGGTAGATTGCACGGTGTCTATATCAATATCTTCTTTTTCCAGACGGGGCCGTACCGCTTCCATGACAGCTCCTACTTGGGAGGGGTCGTCGAATTTAATAAACCGGCTATAACGAATACGACTCCCTTTTTTAATTAATCCGGTAGACTCCAAGTACTGCAAAGGAATGTACACCGGAGGAGCTACTGTAGCCGTAATACCGGTTTGACTGGGGGCATCTAACACACTACCGGAAATACCAAACCCCAAATCTCCAACTCGTATGGAATCGCCGGTATTGCTGGAAAATTGCAGTAGTAATGTCCGGTCTACCAAGGCTTGTTTCGAATCCTGGAACTGCCTGGAGGCCTGGGAAGGGTCAGTGTCGATTTCACCGTAGTACGGGAAATTGCCTTTTATCGCCCTTACTTCTACCAACCGGGTTCCCTGGGACTTAGGGAAAAAAACCATAGAAGCAAAGCTTACCTGACTGCTTTGTTCCCCCCCAATGGAATCCATGATGGCCACGATATCGGGGGGAAATTGTCGATTACTGTTCAACACTAGGTCCGCACCAATGATAGTACGGGCTTGTTCATCAATGTCTTGTTGTAGGTTATCGCTAAAGGTTTGAATAGCCACCAATGCCGCTACCCCCAGAATTATGGAGGAAATAAAAAGGAACAACCGGGAACGGCTGCGGCGACTGTCCCTCCAGGCCATTTTTAACAACCAGGTAAAGTCCTTCATGGCATTCTTTTTAAGCTACGTTAAGCTGATCGGCCACAATTTTTCCCCCTTTTAGTCTAATGACCCGCTGGGTTCTTTGTGCAAGTTCCAGATCATGGGTAACCAGCACCAAGGTGGTCCCAGCTTCCTTATTGAGATCAAAGATCAGGTTCACCACCTTTTCACTGGTTTCTTCGTCGAGATTGCCAGTAGGTTCATCGGCAAACAGAATCTTGGGATGGTTGGAGAAGGCCCTTGCTAAACTGACACGCTGTTGTTCACCCCCCGACAATTGGGTCGGATAATGATGATGCCTTTCCGCCAGTCCTACCTTGGCTAGTAGATCCATGGCTTTGGACTTAGCTCCTGCGGTCTTGTTCAGTTCCATAGGGACCATGACATTTTCCAGAGCCGTCAGAGTGGGGATCAGCTGGAAATTCTGAAAAATAAATCCCACGGTTTGATTGCGCAGTGCTGCCCTCTGGTCTTCATTCAACTTATGTAATTCATGTCCGTCCAGTGAAACCCAGCCTGTGGTGGGTCTATCCAGGCCTGCGCAGAGACCTAAAAGTGTGGTTTTGCCACTACCGGAAGGACCAACAATGGCGAAGGTCGCTCCTTTTTCAATGGTAAAACTAACCTCATCAAGTACCGTCAAAGTGTTGGAACCGTTCTTGTAGGTCTTGGTCAGATTATGTACATCCAGAATACTACTCATTTATACTGTCATGGTAATGAAACGCAATAAAGCCGCTTTCGTTTAAAGAAAGTAGCATTATTATACGAATGGTAAGACTAGGTAAACCAACCACCAATGATTAAGTTTAAATGATGAGAATTATCTATGGTGTTTTAGCAGGCTGGATGCTGGTAACATTGATTAGCTGTGATCGTTCTACGTCGGCTAATCAAGAAATCAAGCAAGAGCTTTTAGAAACCGGCTCTACTGAAACCGCTTCTGAAGAGGGACTCGCCACCATCTTGTTTTTTGGGAATAGTCTTACTGCAGGGTTCGGACTGGAGCCAGAACAGGCTTTTCCTAATTTAATTCAGCAAATACTGGATAGTTTAGGTTATCCCTACCAAGTGATCAATGCAGGCCTCAGTGGAGAAACTACCGCTAGCGGGGTAAATCGTATCGAGTGGGTTTTGAGAGAGCCGGTTGATATCATGATCTTGGAACTAGGAGGTAACGACGGCCTAAGAGGCATTGATCCTTCAGTGGTAAGAAGCAATTTGCAGGAAATCATAAACTTGGCCAAAGGAAAATACCCAAGTATGAAGATTATTCTGGCAGGTATGGAAGCACCGCCAAATATGGGCAATGAATATATCCTGGACTTCCGCAATACATTCCCGCAAATTGCTGAACAAAACCAGCTGCCATTGATCCCATTTCTACTGGAAGGTGTGGGTGGAGAGCCTGAATTGAATTTACCAGACGGCATCCATCCCAATGAACAAGGACATAGGATTGTGGCTTCAACCGTATGGGAAGTCCTGCAAGATCAGCTGGAACTAGTGAGCCAATAATCGACGGTGATAGTTGATCTGGCCAAGGTGATAGTTTAAGTGGGCAGCCAAGATCACCAATGCCTGCAGGGTGGTCATATCCTCGGGACCGAAACCCACCTGCT
>JAOTYN010000398.1 GCA_029861825.1 Cyclobacteriaceae bacterium | reverse complement strand
GGTATTGCGTCATCGGGGTGCGCCCAAATCTGAATCCTATTTTTTGCAATACTATAAAAATGTTCAAGGGGGCTTGGTGGAGACCAATTACCATATGCTCAAGGGCCAGGCCAAAACATCAGTGGGGATCTCAGTGGCGAAAGGTAAGTTTGCATCCATCACGATAGAGGCCTTGGAAGGCGTTCAAGGTCCATATCGACTAAGAGGACCCAACGAGGAACGATTTATCACCATCTTGGCTAATTCTGAGAAGGTGTTTCTGGATGGAAAACTCTTGAAGAGAGGCTTTAATAACCACTACACCATCGATTATAACCTGGGAGAGATCACCTTTACCACCGGAGTATTGATCACCAAGTTTTCCCGTATACGAGTCGACTTTGAATTTTCCGATCAGAATTACAACAAGAACATCATTACCGGACGGCATCAACAAAAGTGGGGACGCACCACCCTATTTATGAACGCTTATCAAGAAAAGGACAACCGCAATCGGCCCTTGGCTTTCAGTTTGGGAAATCAGGATCTACAAGCATTGTCGGAGATAGGAGATGATTTGAGTAGGGCCGTTATCAGTGGGATAGACAGTGTGGGCTTTGATGAGAACCTGGTGCAGTATAAGCTGGTGGACACACTCAATGCAACTGGGGAAACCGTTCAAATCCTCGCTTATTCAACCAACCCGGATAGTGCCTCTTACCGAGCTTCGTTTACAGAAGTCGGTCTAAATCAGGGGCAGTACCAAGCCATCAGCTCTACTATTAACGGTCGGGTTTTTAAATGGGTAGGGGTGGACAGTTTGGGAAACCCAATGGGTGATTTTGAACCGGTCATTAAAATTGCCACCCCGCAGGAAAAACGTATGTTCACGGCGGGAGTGACTCATGATCTTAACCAAACCGATTACATCTACACCGAGGCGGCATTTTCTGGTTTGGATCTGAACCTGTATTCCACCCTTGACGACCAGGACAATCAGGGTCAAGCATTCCGGGTAGGTTTTATAAGCCAAGACCGGCCCGTATTCAAGGATCTAAAGCTAAACAGCCGGGTCGATTACGAATTTACTTCCCAAAATTTTTCGGCGATCGACCGGTTTCGATATATTGAGTTCGACCGCGACTGGAGTGCGTCCACCAATGACCTGGCTAAGAATGACCGCGATCATATTTTCAGTATTCAATTGGGGCTGGCTCAAAATGCTCAAAATCAGCTTAAGTACCGGTTGGTACGCCGAAACCGCGGAGAAGTGGTAGATGGTTACCAACACCAGCTTCACTTCAACAAGCAATGGGGTCCCTTGGAGTTAACCTCGTCTTGGTTTCAGATGAACAACACTCAATCTGCTAGCAGGTCCACCTGGAAGCGCTTTTCTTTGGACACCCGTATTAGAAACAAAGTATTGATACCTGGATACCAATTCCGAATTGATCGCAATGAGATATCGGCATTGGACAGCGATTCGGTGATGGCCTCCGCCATGAATTTTCAATCCCACCTATTCTACTTGCAATCACCGGACATCGCCAGGGTCCAGTTCCGTTTGGATTATGACCTCAGGGAGGATCGGCTGCCCCTGGCAGGCGCCTTGGTTGATAATAATCGTTCCCAAACTGCCCGGTTGCATCTATCAACAGGTATTGCTGACAATCAGCAGGTAAAACTGCAGTTTACATATCGTAATTTAGAGGATCTGAGGAGCCCAGACCCTTCCGCAAATGAGGAGACCATTAACACCCGCCTGGACTGGCAGGGTAGCTTTCTGGACCGTCATATCGTAAGTGAATTAAATTATCAGGTAGGTAACAGCCGGGAATTGCGTCGGGAGTTTATTTTTCTTAGCGTTCCCACAGGTGAAGGTACCCATACCTGGCGTGATGAAAATCAGGATGGCATACAGGATTTGAACGAATTCTACTTGGCGATTAACGCCGATGAAAGGAATTACGCAAAGATCTTTACACCAACAGATGACTATATTCTGGCCTTCGCCAATACCTTCAATTATCGATTACTGGTGGATATGCCCAGAAACTGGAAGACTGCGGAAGGCATTAAAAAAATGTTAAGTCGTCTTTCCATAACCACCACCTGGAATATTCAGAATAAACTGACCGACAGTGATCTGGGAAACCGGTTTTCCCCCTTCACTCGTGATATTGACAATGAAGATCTGATCGCCTTTAAAGAGATCTTCAGGACCACCGGATTTTATAACCGCAATCATGCCAAATACGGGTTTGATTTTGGAATATTACTATCGGCTAACAAGCAGCTGCTCACCGAGGGTTTTGAAGCCAGGGACTTGGAAGAGAAGCACTTTAATTTCAGGTACAGTCTGGCCAGTCCCTTGATACTACAGGTATTTACCAATCGCAAGATCCGCCAGTCTCGGTCCGATTTTCTGGACTCCCGCAACTTTAACATCCGCGAACAGGCTTGGATTCCTCAGCTCTCATGGCAGCCACATACCAAACTTAGGGTCACCGCTAAATACGGGCATATCCAAAGGGAAAATACTTTTCAGGAGGGCGACAGTGAGTGGTCCCGTATCAATGAGTACTCCCTGGAGCTGAGACAGACCAAGGTTCAGAGAAGTACGCTGCAGGCACAGCTGACCTTTACGGATATCCAATTTCAGGGGGAGGAAAATACCGCGGTAGGCTATGAACTCCTGCAAGCTTTGCGACCGGGGAAGAACCTGGTTTGGATGGCCAACTGGCAATTGAAAATCGCTTCCGGAATCCAACTACAGTTAAATTATAATGGACGGAAGTCTGCCGACAGTGAGGTGGTGCATACCGGAAGAATGCAAATCAGCGCCTTGTTTTAGGTATTTTTTCTTATCAAAATGATATTTTTTCTATCAAAATGATAATTCCCGCTGGGGCCTAAAAAAATAAATTTTCATTTGATATTTGCAAATAGCAGATAATCAGCGATTTATATTAAAACTATATTAATCATGGTTATTTTGGCACACTTAGTGATAATAATATGGTGAAGCTGAAAACAACAGTTGGAAGTTTTAGTGATGTTCATTTTTTAATATGACATTTTTGGAAGCAAGGCTACTGAACAAGAAGCATCATTATTTTTTAAACTCCATTTTTAACCTTTAACGAGGTTCATTTTTTTAACTAGGTTTTTCATATTTAATTTAGGTTTTGGTATCCCGACTCGGAAGGTCGGGATGCTTTTTTTTTGCCCCTATTAGTTGCATCTTTGCCCCGGTTTATGACATTCAGTAAAGGGGTAAGGGACATGGTGCTGGCGATCTTTTTTTTCGCCTTAATGAATGTTTGTGTTAAATTCATTCCTCATATACCGGCGGTGGAGGTGGTATTGTTCAGGTCGGTGGTCAGCCTGTTGATTTCCAGCTTTATTCTATACCGCCAGGGTGTTCACTTCTTAGGTCATAACAGGACCATCCTATTTTTAAGAGGACTCACCGGGTCTATCGCCTTAATCTTGTATTTTATTACTTTACAGCGTATCCCGTTGGCCGGTGCCGTTACTATCCATTATCTGGCTCCGGTCTTTACCAGTGTGCTGGGTATATTTTTGGTAAAAGAGAAAGTCTTTCCCTGGCAATTTGCTTTCTTTTTCCTCTCTTTTTTAGGGATACTGGTTATCCAGGGGGTTGATCACCGCATCTCGCTATTATACGCAGGCTTAGGAGTAACTGGTGCTATATTTACGGGCCTGGCTTACAATATGATCCGAAAACTAAAAACTTCCGAACATCCTCTGGTGGTAATATTTTATTTTCCACTGGTATCCATACCCATAACTGGATTATTGTCCATCTTCTATTGGGTTACACCTCGAGGTTGGGACTGGCTTTATTTGGTTTTGGTAGGGATCTTGACCCAATTGGGCCAGTTCTATATGACTAAATCCTACCAATCCGAGGAGCTGTCGAAGGTATCAGTTATCAGCTATCTGGGCATTATTTTAGCTTTGAGTTTTGGATTTATATTCTTTAAGGAGCACTACGGGGTAGCCGCCTACTTGGGCATGGGATTGGTATTGATCGGGGTGATTCTTAATCTCCGCTACAAAGCCCATAAAGATCAACAGAGCGAGTAGGGCTAATTTTAATTGTAGT
>JAOTYN010000399.1 GCA_029861825.1 Cyclobacteriaceae bacterium | reverse complement strand
GGTAGTTTAAAACCCGGCAAGGGGCACTATTATCGCATTCAGGGGCCCACGCTACTCATTGAATACGATAACATTCAGAATAATGCCAACCACGTACACTCGGTGGTGCGGGATCTCACCAACGATTACGCTGAGGATCTTTTGAGGAAGCATTACCAGAAAGATCATTGATGAACAGAGAGCATTTTGGCAAGCTGGAAAGAATGTACTTGAGCGCCAATCTCAATCAACAGATCTACGATACGACCACTTGTAAAATTTATATAGAACGCAGTGAAATAGGGTTGACTATTTCAGAGAAATATTTTCACGCTCTGGGGGCCATACACGGATCGGTATATTTTAAGCTACTGGACGATGCAGCATTTTTTGCAGTAAATTCAATAGTGGAAGAAGTCTTCGTACTTACTACATCATTCAATATTCATTTGCTGCGCCCCGCCCACAAAGGGATGCTGAAGGCCGTGGGAGAAGTTAAATTCAAGTCCAGGAATCTATTCGTGGCAGAATCTATTTTGTTCAATGAACAAGGCAAAGAGATCGCTTTGGGGACGGGGAATTTTGTAAAAAGCAGCATTCCTCTTACCCAAGAGATTGGATATCAATAGAATCAGATTCGCCGTAACTTATGCCTTCATGAATGACAAAATTGAGATACCTCTGAGTAAGTCAAAAATCATTGTTCTATTGGCTGGATCATTAATTTTTGTATCAATAGGAATTCTTTTCATCTATCGACCAGATTCGTTTACCACGTCCGTATTTAATAGACCCCAGTATATCCTGGTAGCGGGAATATTTTCTGCACTTATATTTGGTCTTTGTGGGTTATTCCTAGGCAGAAAATTATTTGACAGCAAAGTAGGACTGACCGTTGATCATCATGGAATAACAGACAATTCCAGCGGCACTAGTATAGGACTTATTGAATGGGAAGACATCCAGGGTATTGAAGTCTTACAGGTGGCCTCCACTAAGTTTGTTCTACTCGTAACCGACCAACCGGAAAAATATATAGCCAGAGCGCCCAGCGGTTTGGCTAAAAGAGCAATGAAAGCCAATTACCAAATGTACGGCTCCCCTATTTGCATTAGTTCCAACGCACTGAAAATTAGATTTGCAGAATTGCAATCTCTATTGGTAGATGAATTCCAGAAAAGACTTCAAAATTAATTCTTTGACATGTTTGCGCAAGTAAATGATTGCATATATGTTTGCAAGCATATACTTGCATATTATGGTAATCAGAAGAGATGTATTTCAGGCCATAGCTGATCCCACCCGCAGGGAGATTATTGGCTTGCTGGCCAGGAATAGCCTTAATCTTAACAGCATAGCGCAGAATTTTCAGGTAAGTCGTCAAGCGGTATCCCTGCATGTTAAAATCCTGGAGGAATGCGAGTTAATAAAGATAGAGCGCAGGGGCCGGGAAAGGATCTGTCAGGCACAATTACACCATCTCATGGAAGTTCACCAATGGACGCAACAGTTCAATGCCTTCTGGGCTGACAAAATACAATCATTAAAGCAACTGGTGGAAGAGGACCACCGGCATCCATCCAAAAAGCCAAAAATATGAACTCAGTAATTGTTAAAGAAACCTTTAATGCCTCTATGGAAAAGGTATGGGAAGCTCTCACTGATCCATCAAAATTAAAAGAGTGGTACTTCGATATTGGGGAATTCCGGGCCGAAGTTGGCTTTGAGTTTACTTTTATGGGACAAGGTACATCAGGCACTCCTTACAAACACCTGTGCCAAGTAACGGAGGTCATTCCCCTTAAGAAACTCCAGTACAGCTGGAAGTATGAAGGTTATCCTGGTAATTCGTTGGTGACCTTCGAATTGTATGAAGAGGACAAGCAGACGCATTTGACATTAACACACCTCCTTCTAGAACCATTCCCTCTGGATAACCCTGACCTTAAATTTGAAAACTTCCATGAGGGTTGGAGTCAGTTGATCAAGCAAATTTTAAGAAAGTTCCTGACAGGTGAAGAGGTGTGATTAAGTGCTATCATAAACAGAGCCATTTGCTTTCATGACTGGTTATAAAGCGCTATACTCATATAGAAGTAGCTAAAACTAACATATGAGAAGGATTTGGTTCCTGTTGATAATTGTTCTGTTTTCTTGCCAGTCCAACCCTGAAAAACCAGGTCCAACCACCCTTGACCAACTCCATTCCCGGATTGATGAGGTGTTCGATACAAATTTAAGGAAAGATGAGCCAGGCGCTGCGCTATTAATAGCCTATGATGGTAAAATGCTTATGGGAAAGGGATATGGATTAAGAGATTTGGAAAGTAAAACCCCCATTACCTCGTCTACAAATATGCGGATGGCTTCTGTAAGCAAGCAATTTACCGCTTTGACCATCTTAAGTTTGATCGATAAGGGGAAACTCTCATTGAAAGATTCTGTTACCAGCATTTATCCTTATGAGATTTTTGAAGGAGTTACTATTGAGCAACTGATCAACCATACTTCTGGTATAGCAGATGCGGAAGAAGCTTTTTTTGCCATTTGGGATTCTACAAAAATTGCAGAAAATAAGGACTTGGTAGACTGGTACGCTGCTAACCCGGTGTCACCGGCAAAACCTGGGGGAAAGTATCGGTACAACAATGGCGCGTATGAATTACTGGCGGCGATAGCGGAGGAATCAAGCGGGATGGGGTTTGCACAATTCGCAAAAGAACATGTGTTCCAAAGAGCGGGAATGAAAGAAACAAACTTCTTCAATCTGGCCCATCCCATTGACATTAAGGAAAGGGCCTATTGCTATCAAAAGGATAGTGTGGGAAATTGGAACAAGGTGGACGGTCATTTTCTTAATGGCCTTTTGGGTGCGGGGGGAGTTTATACCAATATAAACGACTATTTCCGGTATGATCAGGCCTTAAGAAAAAGAACCATTCTATCAGATTCATTACACGATAGGATCTTCAGTCATAGTTCCATGGCCCTGCCCACCTCTGATTACCGGAATTTTGTATTTGTACATGATGATCCAATTTACTATGCCATGGGTTGGAATATATGCAGAGATATTGCCTTTCACGGTGGCGGATGGTTTGGTACCAGCACCTTTGTGATCAGAGAATTGGATCGACCTTTGACCATAGCCATATTCACGAATTCGGAGCTTTTGTTTGAGAGTGATCTAACTAATGAGGTTTATGAGATTGTGGATGATTATGTTAAGAACCAGGAAACCATAGACCATTAATTTAAATGGTACGCAAACTACCGGCATTGACCCTAATCAAAGGTCCTACAGACGATAGTTTGGTTGTTTAATTTTAACTAAAATGGGTTAAGATCGTAATTCCCACCATGGATGTCACCGCCCTATATCTGGAATCCCGCAACCGACTGTTTCAGCAAGCTGGAGTTTCTCCACAATCCAAATTCGTGTTTACTGATGGCCCGGTGGAGAAGGTACATTATTTGGAATACGGTGCAGGCAGACCCTTAATAATAATCCATGGCGGTCTTAGTCACTCCAGTGAGTGGATCAACATTATGAAACCCCTGGGGGAGCATTTTCATCTATATGTGGTAGATCGTCCCGGTCATGGGCTAAGTGACCCCATCAATTACCGTGGGCTTGATTATCGTCAGAATGCAGTGGACTTTATACGATCTTTTTTGGATGCCATCTCTGTGGATAGCGCATACCTAATGGGGAATTCCATGGGTGGGTTTTTCAGTATTTGTTTTGCCCTGGAGTATCCGCAAAAAGTACAGAAGCTTTTGTTGATCGGAGCTCCCGCGGGCATGAATCTCTGGATCCCTCCTATGCTTCGGTTATTGGGATTAAGAGGAATAAATTGGCTGCTAATGAAAACGGTGGCCAAGCCCAGCACCTCTGGAGTAAGGGATATCCACAAGCAAATTCTGGTGGCGAAAGTGAACCAGGTATCTGACGATTATGTTAATAATTGTTACCATAACATGCTGCTTCCGGGGTCTGCAACAGCCGCTAAAACGTTGTTGGAAAGTGTTTTAACCATGAAAGGCTGGAAAAAAGAGTTGTACCTGACACCTCAACTAAAAAAACTGACCATGCCGGTGTACTTCATTTGGGGTAATGAGGATGCCTTCG
>JAOTYN010000038.1 GCA_029861825.1 Cyclobacteriaceae bacterium | reverse complement strand
CACTCCCTTTATAGCGCCATCTTATTCACCAGAACTGGAATTTTTGGTTTCTGCCGGAGGGCTTTACACCTTCAAAACGGACAAGAAAGATCCCATATTGGAACGATCTTCTCTGCCTTTCTCCGTAGGCTACAGTAGCAACGGTTCCTTGCAGATAACCGGTATTCTAACTTTGTATGGGCGCCATGACAGAACCCGCAGTATTGGAGAGTTCTGGTTGAAGAATATGCCGGACAATTACTGGGGGGTGGGCTACGAAAATGGCCGTAATGTGGAACGATCCGATTCTACCACTGCTTATGACCGGGACTGGTGGAAGATTTACTATAAATTAGTCCGCCGTTTCGGAAAACATCTTTTTGTGGGAGGCATTGTGGATATCAATAAAACTAAGGCCAGTAATTTGAATCCCGTGATGACGGAAGATCCTGATATTCTGGATTTTGGTACCTCGGTACGCAATTCCGGACTAGGATTTGCGGTGCAATACGACAGTCGCGACCTGATTGTAAATGCTTACAAAGGAGTATTTGTGGATATTAGCACCATATTTTACGGTAACTTTCTGGGGGGTGAAAATAAGTACCAGGCAGTACAAATCGATTACCGCCAGTACCTGAACATGGGTAAAGAAAGACGTACGCTGGCCTGGCAAGTGAAGACCCGGGCTACTTTCAGTGATGCCCCCTGGCCGGAACTTTCGCAGTTTGGAAATCCCTTTGACTTACGGGGCTATCGCTGGGGCCGGTTTCGGGACGAATCCATGCTATTTGGGCTAGTGGAATACCGGCACATGTTCAACCGTAAAAAGCCCAATAAAAAGGGCAGCTATCAAAGCCGTTCCGGGTTTACCGCCTGGGTGGGCGGCGGTACCTTAGGGAAAGACTTCGGGGATTTTGGAAATTGGCTGCCTAACTATGGCATAGGTTATCGCCTGGAAACCCAACCGCGCATGAACGTAAGAATTGACTATGGCTTCGGGGTGGATTCCAACGCCATTTATGTTACATTTAATGAGGCATTTTAACGTATAAAAAATGAATAAAACCCCCTTTGAACTCCTTAAATCTTTCCAACCCTTCAAAGAACTTTCAAACCTGGTGATGGTGTTTTCCATCATCACTGGCTTTCAAGTTCATACTCTTCCGGCCCAGGATCTCAGCGCCCTCTATGAACGCGTCAGCCCCGCGGTGGTGGTAATTGAAACCGAGAAGCAGGAAATTGAAAGCTCAGGGGGTACTTCCGTGGAGGTTACCGTAGGCGGTTTGGGAACGGGTTTTTTGATCAGCGATACCCAGGTGGTGACCGCGGCGCATGTAGTACAGACCGCGAAAAAAATCTTGGTACACTTTTCCGATAACGAAGAGATTCCCGGAAAAGTGGTAGTATCCTTCAAAAATGCCGATGTGGCTTTAGTGGAACTGATCTGGCCCCGAAAAAATCCGGTGACTGTTCCCTTTGGTAATTCGGATGAAGCTAAGGTCGGTCAACAAATATTTGTAATTGGGGCTCCTATGGGCCTGGTTAATTCATTGTCCTCCGGTTACATCAGCGGACGTTTGCAGGGTAAAAAAGTTTCCAATCCCTTTTCCAAGGTGGAGTATTTTCAAACTGATGCAGCCATCAATACCGGCAACTCCGGAGGACCCATGTTCAATATGAAGGGGGAAGTCATCGGTGTAGTGAGCTATATACTCAGTCAATCTGGAGGCTTTGAAGGATTGGGATTTGCTGCCACTTCCAATATTGCCCAGGAACTCTTGTTTCAAGAGCAAATTCTTTGGGCCGGGATCGACGCCTATTTGCTTACGGGTGAGATGGCCAAGATCTTCAACTTACCACAACCGCATGGGATATTGGTGCAAAAGGTGGTATTTGATTCTCCCTTAGGTTTAATGGGTGTTCAAGGAGGGACTTATACCGCCACCATTGAGGATGAGGAAATAATAGTGGGGGGCGACATTATTTTGGAGATTGACGGCATCAGGTTCTCCACCAGCGATCAGGAGCTACGACAGCTGGCGGATCATTTGAAGAAACGTAAACCCCAGGATCCCTTGGTGATCACCGTGTTGCGTTCTGGAAAAATGGTGGAATTAACTTTGAATAAATAATGAAACCCCTCAGGCTACTGTTATTCGTGCTATCCATTGACCTTACTCAGGAAACTTCTTAAAGAGTTTCTCCACACTTCTGGCGATGCGCTTGGCCCTTCCCTTTTCCTTATCCTGCACCACGCCTCTAACCACAGCTTGCCAGATCATCTCATCTTTTTGGCTGTCCACCAGATCCATGGTCACCGTGCCCTCTTTGTAATAGCCGATAACGATCTCCTCAGATTCCCAATGGTAATTGCGCTGACCAATATAGCGGGGGGCATCACGGATTGAGGTTTCACGGGTTTGGGCCTGCTCCTGAATGGTGACCCCAAAATTTATAAGCAGGTCAGCATTATCTTCTACGGGCTCATAGCCTAATTCACGCATTTTGTTAGTGACTTGCTGCATAAACTGGCTGATACCCTCCTGCTTGGGTTCAAAATCAGGCATGGTTTTGATATCCAGCTTTACAATCTTGAAAGTTTTGTACTGCGACATATCCAGATCCTTGGACTTGTCATAAGAAACCAGCACTTGGGACCAGCAGCTTAACTTAAAAGCAACCAACAGGATTAGTAGTAATAATTTTCTCATAAATCTCTTTTTATTAATCAAATCGCTCGGATTGGTTTATCGATCTCCAAGAATTGAACAAATTAACCAGATACATGTTTATAAATTATTCTTAAATTACCCAACTTTTAACCAACTAATAAAACAAAATTTCTTAACATGAAACGCTTATTTACCACATTACTAGTCTTCGGATTCTTCAGTACCAGCTTGGCTCAAGTGAAGGTCACATATGACTACGATAATCAAGCTGATTTCGCGTCTTATAATACATACAAGTTTACCAAAGAGGCCATGGAATTGCCTGTTAACGACTTAAACCGCAAACGGCTCCTTGACGCAGTCTCTAATCAATTAAGCGCCAAGGGATTTTCTGCCTCTGACAATCCTGATGTTTGGGTGGATATTTCCGTATCTGCCCAGCAAAAAGAAGGTGCTACCGCCACCACGGGCTACTATGGTTCCGGCTATCGCTATCGGTGGGGAGGAGGCTTCAGTACCACTACCATCAACACCTATGATTACATCGAAGGCACCATCTTTATAGACCTTATCGATGCCAGCTCCAAACAACTGGTTTGGCAGGGTCGAGGCGTGGGTACGGTGAGTGAGTCGGTGAAGCCGGAAAAGAGAGAGCAGCGCATAAAAAAAGGCGTGGCTAAGATATTTAAGAAATATCCACCAGCTTCAAAATAGCAATTCCCTGCTTATCCAAGGTCTATGATACAAAGACATGACTAAACTGCTAGCCCCGGTCTCTTGAATGGCCTGGGCTAGCAGTTTAGTAGATAGCCGTTAAAAACAGACTTATTGGCCTCACCCACCAGAGCCTTAGAAGGCTAGTCTTTCTCGATTAACCTTCAAAAGGCTTGTACTTAAACTTTTGACCACCAACGGAAGCCTCATACATCAACCCACCTTTCACTGCCGTAAACACGGCAACACCGTCGTTGTAAGCGGCGCTAGCAGCAGCTCCTTCGGTAATGGCTACTGCAGAAGCGGAAGCTCCCAGTTTCAACTTGCCTTCAATAAAGTTGTCAAAGGCCCTTTGATCCTTAAAAAAGATAATTTCCATAAAGGATTGACCTCCTAACTGGAACCCGATGGAAGCCTGAGTAACAGAGGCCCTGCCATAGGGACTTCCCTCTTTGTAGATGATTCCATTGCCATGGGCTCCGCCCAACCCGATGCCGCCTTTGCCAATACTGGGGAATACCACGTATGCATAGGCCTCATCAAAGAACTTTTTAATCTTGGCATCTTCTTCCAGGAAATATTCAATGGCTTCCTGTGATCTGGATATATCTGTTTTCTCTTTGGTGTTTTGTGCTTGAAGGGGAATAAAAAATAAGCAGCATATCATCACCAAAACAGCATTGTTAAGATATTGATTCATGATTGTGGTCTTTTTAGTTAAAAAATGAATGGATCTCTAATTTAATGAAATAAAGGGCTTTTTTCCATGGAGTGGGTTAAGACATTTTACCGCATAGTTTTTCAGTATTTCTTGAAAACCCAAAGTTATAATTTTGCACGTCCAATACTGAAGGCATACCACGGTATCTGTCTTTAATTACTTATATTTAATGTTCAAGTGACCCTTGATAATGATCCATAATTGACATGACACTAAAACAAATTAATACTAAACTCGCCATAGTAGTCACGGTGATAGTTACCCTACATAATATTCAAGTCAATGCTCAGGAACGAGTCAAACCCTCAAAAGTGTACCAAGCGGGTGAAACCATTACCGCTCCTTTATACGGCCTCACCCTTACCTTACCGGAGAATTGGAGGGGTTATCTAACCCAGGAAACCTCCATCTTCACCTTGAACTGCGACAGCGTAAACGACGTGAATATTCGAGTGTATCCCTCTGAAGAAAGTTTGGAATCTATAAAATCTCGCTGGTCGCAGGGGGTGGAACTTTCTCCGGGACTGAAAGCCATGCCTATAGGTGAGGTTGAGAAGACCAAAAACGGTTTAAAAACAGCGTTTAAATTTACCGGGAATCCAGGTGTGAAGGGATTTTCCAGGGTGGTGTGCGGCTCTTACGGTCATTGCTACACGGCCTTTATTACCGCACCCACTAATATGTATATGCAATACCAAAACGCCTTGGAGGTATTAGCAACTGGTACAGAATTTAAAGAACCTTGGTTGGAAGACTTTTACGGCGACCACCACTGGAGTGAAGCACTATCCGGAAAATATATTTTCAACTACGACATCGGTGAAGGTTCCCGCAAAACCAACCAATTGTGGCTTTGTGAAGACGGCACTTTTGAAACCAAGATCATTCGTAAAAAAGCCTTGAAAGGAGTAGCGGGACCCTATCATGGAAAACAAAAAGGTACTTACCGTATTGAAGGTGTAGGGTCCACCGGCGTTTTAATCCTGGAATTCAAAGATCTGGCGCCTTTACGTTTAGATCTTTCCATCCGGGATGAGCACATCTTTATCAATGAGCAGCGTTTTTTGCATCGACACATGACAAATGCCAATAGGCTGTTCTGATTACTTATAAGATGATCCTTATTGTTAGTGGTCTTCTTTCCATTTAAGCACTTTAAAACTAATGGCCAGTAGAAGAATAGAAATGGGAACCACTAAAAACTCCCAGTTGAATTCCTCCAATTGGGAGATAAATGCGGAGATAAACATGATGAAGGCGGTGGCGATGATGGCCTCCATCAGGATCAGCTTTAATTGAGAGAAATCTTTAACTCGCATCCATTTAGGAATACTCTTTAGATATTCCTCATCATTATACTTTATGAAAAGGGTATTTATGCCTATGAGGAATACTAAAAAAACTAAAGCAATCAAAAATACGTCAATGGCTTCAGCAATTTCAATGCCGGGACGGTAATTGTGATCCGACAGCTTATTAACGTCTGCGATATGCTTAATAGCATAGAACGTGCGCATAATGCCTATAAAAATTAAGGCCAACGTGTTGATGCCCACAAAGATATTGATGAGGATAGCTAAGTACCGGATTTTGAAGATTCTCTCTATCATGGGGAAGTTAGATTTGGATATTGTACTATCCAAAAGAATGATAAAATGTCAGCAAATCAAAATCATAAAGACTTTTTACCCATCAGAGTAATGTCAACTAATTCCTGATCTTAGTCATTGCCAGTCATCGATGCTAACAATAAATTCATTTTTACTTAAGTTTCTGTAAGAGACATTGTATTAAATTAGTAGATGAACCGTCAACAGACAGCTAGCGCTTCGAACCCGAATTTCACCACCGAACCCGGTATGAGTCACCCCCTGGGAGCTACTGTTCACCCTGAAGGGGTTAATTTTTCCCTGTTCTCCAAAAATGCCCAGGGCGTAGAATTGCTGCTCTTCGATCATCCGGATGAGTCACCGGTGCAGGTAATTAGACTGGATAGCCGGATCAATCGCACTTTTTACTACTGGCATATATTTGTATATGATTTGAAACCGGGACAAATGTATGGTTATCGGGTGTACGGCCCCTTTGATCCCACTCAGGGACATCGATTCGACGGCAATAAACTATTACTGGATCCTTACACCCGGGCGGTGGTCACCGGCAGTCAATATGATCGGTCCTTAGCTGCCGTACCCGGAGATAATTGCCGTGCAGCCATGAAGAGCGTGGTCATCGATAGTTCCACTTACGATTGGGAGGGAGATCAGCCCTTGAATCACCCCTTTACCAAATCGGTGATCTATGAATTACATGTGGGAGGATTTACCAAGCATCCGAATTCAGGTCTGCCCAAAAACCAACGGGGGACCTACCAGGGATTAATCGAGAAAATACCTTACCTGAAATCCATGGGGGTCACCGCGGTAGAGCTAATGCCCGTTCAACAGTTCGATAAACAGGATGCAATGGATCCCTCATTGACTAATTACTGGGGGTACAGCCCCATTGCTTTGTTCGCACCCCATAATGGTTATTGCACCTGCGATGATCCTCAATCATTATTGGATGAGTTTCGGGATATGGTAAAAGCCCTGCACAAGGAAGGCATCGAAGTGATATTGGATGTAGTATTTAATCATACCGCGGAGTCGGGGGAAGAAGGTCCCACACTGTCCTTTAGAGGGCTAGAAAACCGTGCTTACTATATCCTGGAGGAGGATAGGAGGTTTTATGCTGATTTTTCAGGTACAGGCAATACCTTCAATACCAATCACTCCATAGTGCGCCGGCTTATCATTGATTGTCTGCGCTACTGGGTGTCGGAAATGCATGTCGACGGCTTCCGGTTCGACCTGGCCTCTATCATGTCACGGGATGAAAATGGACGCCTGCTGGAGAACCCGCCCATATTATGGTCCATAGAGTCGGATCCGGAGTTGGCGTCTACCAAGATCATTGCCGAAGCCTGGGATGCCAGGGGCCTGTATCAACTGGGTTCCTTTGTAGGGCACAAATGGGCAGAATGGAACGGTCGGTACCGGGATGACGTGCGAAAATTTGTGAAAGGAGACCAAGGAATGGCCAAAGCTATGACTGCGGCGGTCAGCGGTAGCCGGGATCTGTTTAAAGAGGTGTTGCGGGATCCCAATCGCAGTATAAATTTCATTACCAGTCATGACGGCTTCACCTTAAATGACCTAGTCACCTACAATGAGAAGCATAATTCAGCCAATGGGGAAGAAAACCGGGATGGCTCCGATCAAAACTTCAGCTGGAACCACGGGGTTGAGGGCCCTACCGATGACAACAAGATTGAAGCCTTACGGTTGCGTCAAATAATGAATTACCTGGCCATACTTATGTTGTCACAAGGTACCCCCATGATCTGCATGGGAGATGAAGTACGTCGCACCCAGCAAGGCAACAATAATCCCTATAATCAAGATAAGGAAACCACTTGGTTCGATTGGGAATTAGTGAAAAAGGAAAAGGACCTTTTAGAATATGTACAGGGGCTTATCCGTTTTAATTTATCGCAGCCCTTTTTTCAAGAAAAATACTATTGGCGCAACTCCCTGCATGAAGGACCCAGTAATAGTTATACCAAGGTACATTGGCACGGAGTGCAACTACATCAGCCGGATCACGGCTATCATTCCCGCAGTATTTCTTATACCGTTGAAAATCGACACTATCCGCAACGGTTACAAATTATAATCAATGCTTATTGGGAGCCCTTAACCTTTGAAATCGATGCAGACCTCCATTGGAAATGGATCATCGATACTTCCAGAAAAACCTGCGAGGCGGTTTGCCCAAAGGATAAAGCCCCGGATGTTAAAGATGGCCAGGTCAAGGTGGCAGCACGTAGCGTAACCGTGCTGGTTGCAGAAAGATAAAGTACCAATCCTGTGGTAATCCCAAGGTAATCCTAAGGGTAACCGACCATCCACTGGATGTCAAACTTGTCCTTGCACATGCCAAAATAGGAGTCCCAAAAGGTGTCGGCCATAGGCATAGTGACCGCACCCCCATCAGATAGCTGTTGAAAGACCCTGTCGGCTTCTTCTTTACTTTCGGTGGTGACTGAAATAGAGAAATTATTACCCACCACCAGACCCGGCCCAAAGCCACCGGCGGTGTCGCTGCCCATTAAAACGGTCTCCTGGGAAATGGGCAAGGAAACGTGCATGATTTTATTTTGGTCAGCATCGGCAATGGGATATTTAGGATCAGGAGGCATTTCCGAGAAACGACTTATAGAGGCATATTCACCTCCAAATATGGACTTGTAAAAAGAAAAGGCTTCTTCGCAATTGCCGTCGAAGGTGAGGTACATGTTAATAGTCATAGTCTTAGGCCTGAGTTAGGCCTAGAATTTAGTAAAAAAATAACAAATCATAAATCAGAATCCCGCGATTCCTTAAAGGCCACCAGAAGGTGACGCTAAAAATATATCCAGGACCTCAAAGCAATAAGCACAGTTGCTGCTCTGATGTAGCCCGGTTTGTTATTATCTTGAAAAAGAGGCCAACTATTGATCTTAAGGTTGGTCTAAGTGCTTCTTATTAACATTATCATTGGATTGCCATGGCTTTAAAAAAATCAGTATTCAATATCATCGATGAGAATCGGGTAGAGTCTAGGGTTGGCAGGAGTTTTAATTTGTTTATTATTAGCCTGATCCTCCTAAATACCCTGGCTATATTTCTGGAATCTTTCGAATCTATAGAAGCAAAGTACAGTAAAGAATTATATGTATTCGAAGTGGTTTCAGTAGTAATCTTCTCTATCGAATACCTACTTAGATTATGGACGGCACAATTGAAATATCCCGGCAAGTCTAAGTGGGGGGCATTAGTGCGCTACTTGTTCTCTTTTAGCGCTATTGTCGATCTGTTGGCCATTTTACCCTTCTACATGCCCTTAATCATTCCCATTGATATGAGGTTTATCCGGGTATTGAGAATTTTACGTATTGCCCGGGTTTTAAAACTAAGCCGTTATGCGGAGTCTATTCGTTTGATCCGGGTGGTGTTTCTGGAAAAACGTTCAGAGCTAGGTGTGATCCTGCTCTTCACTACCATTCTGCTGATCATTGCTTCTACCCTGATGTATCATCTGGAGCACGAGGTGCAGCCCCAGGCTTTTCCCAATATTGCGGAAGCCATGTGGTGGGCGGTAGTGACGCTGACTACCGTAGGCTATGGTGATGTCGTTCCCGTTACTGCCCTGGGTAAGGTCATCAGCTCGGTGATCGCCTTTATGGGTATAGGACTGGTGGCCCTGCCCACCGGTATTTTAGGGGGAGCCTTTTTGCGAAAGATACGGGGTGAAGGCGAGCAGGAGGAAGTTCATCAATGCCCGCATTGCGGGGGGGAATTGTAGCTTATTCTTTAGTTTCTACAGTCATTTAACTAGTTCCACTTCTGCTGCTTAAATTCTTCCCATTCGGTGGGATTCATTTGTTCTTGCCCTAAATATTGGAAGTCCACATTGTTGTACGAGCTTTCATCCGGCAGCTCAATTTTAAACCCTCTCATAAGCATATTTTTCACATCGAACCAAATCTTCCCTCCTCTATCATGAAGACCTGGTCCATTTATGCTGTAAAGATGACAATCGACTCCTTGTACCTGATTTTTCCCAACATAAGTCATTTCAATTAAGCCTATGGGTCCAAAGCTGAAATTACCACCCTGTTCTTGAAAATCAGCCCGGTGAAATTGATGAGTGTCCGGGGCCTTTTTGAAAAGGAAGGCGGCCATCAAACTGCCAAAATCGAAATCGTAGCTGTGCCAGTAGGAGGGAATGTTGGTGATGGTATCATTGAGCTCTCCTAGTTGCAGTACAAATCCACCAATGGCCTCATTCCAAAACATTTCTCCCAATTGTCTGCACTGCCCTTCCTGGCAGCGGAAGTTTTTGAAGTGGGAAACATTAAAAGTGGTGTGGTCAATTTTGGCAGGAACCACAGTTGCTTGTTTTTGACCCTCATGCCATTTCAGGGATTCCATCCACTGCTTGTCCTTAAAATAAACAGATACGTAGCCTTTATTTGAGCCATCCCAGTTGGCTTTGCTATAGTGTATTACAGTGTGTAGGGGCCATTTTTCTTCTACGAATTCCAGCTGGCTATTCTGGGCTGCTACCATTATTGTTAAAAACATCAGTATTAATAGGCTCGAAAATTTCATAGTTTCTTCAGATCAACTAATACTTGGACGCAGTATCAAAGTTGTGGTTACAGGCAGTGCTTTTTTCCAACTTATATGGTGATTTATGGTGATCGTATCAGAACCTATACCTTCGAGTGGTATCTTAGCGAAGAAGAAGGACCCTCAGGTCTTCCGGTTGCAGATACCTGCTTTATAGTGAAGAAGGAATTGTTGATTCTGGAGCAATAGTTTGCCCGTTTAATACCAGCTGGGTCCCGAATCCATAACCCGCATCCCAACTTTCCTACAATTGGTTTGAGCAGGAATTAGAACCTGTTTTTGACTATATTGGTTAAAGCCATATCTCAGGCTCTAACACTTATCATTATGAAATTACCTATCATTCTCCAGGTTTGGCTGTGCGCTTTGTTGTGGGGTTTCTATACGATACCGGCGCAGTGCCAGGACCAAAATAAAGTGGATAGCATGAAGCAGTTGTTAAGAGGAAGTATTGCTGATACTGCCAGGATTGACACTTATGCTAACCTGAGCTGGGTCTATGCCAACACTCACACCAAATTGGATACAGCCCGTTTATATGCTGATAGTATGGTTATATGGTCAAAGCGTATTAATTATCCCAAGGGTGTTGCCCGGGCTCAAGGATACTATGCCCTGCTAAATAAATTCTCCGGTGACTACTACGCCAGCCTGGGGCATATGCAAACCTATTTAGAGTATTATCAGAGTAAGCGGGATAGTAATCGAATTGCTTACGCCCTATACGAGATCGGTAACTATCATTTTTTCCTGGGCAACTATCCTCAAAGCTTACAGGCCTATCAGCAAGTGTTAGGTATTTATAAAAACAGTGCTTCCATAGGAGAAATTGCCCGCTGTCTTCACGCTATGGGACATGTGCAAAGAAGAATTAACAAGTATGAAGCCATCAAAAGTTATGAAGAGGCAATGGAATTATGGGAGGAGGCCGGCGACCAGGAAGGATTATCCATGAGTACAGAAGGTATAGGAAACACTTATGAAGAATTGGGACAATATGATCAAGCGGAAATGTACTTATTGAAAGCCCTGGACATGGTGGAAGACCAGCAGCGGCCCATTGGCATCGCTTCGGTGGCCACGAACTTGGGGGTGTTATACAGCAAGCTAAACCAGCATCAAAAGGCCTTGGATTATCATCTGCGGGCGCTCAAAGTACGAGAGGAACTGACCTCTCAGGACGACCTTGCACTGAGTCTAAATAAGGTTGGAGCGTCCTATATGGCCCTGGGAGCGTCCAAATTGGCAGAAGTATATTTAAAGGCCAGCTTGGATATGTCCCAAGAGATCCAAGTCAAACCGCTGCTTAAGGAAAATTATAGTGCCCTGACGGCACTTTATAAGTCCCAAAACAGAATTGAGGAGGCCTTTCATTTTCAAAATTTATTAATGGTGGTTAAAGATTCATTGCTGAACGAGGAAACCAACAAACAGCTGGTGGAAATGGAGACCAAATATGAAGTAGCTCGCAAGGACCAGGAGATTACCTTATTGCTGAAAGAGAATGAGGTTCAGGAGGCCAAAGTTCAGCGTCAGGCGGTATTCAGAAATGCCCTGATTGGAGCCATACTACTGGTGGCGATTATTGCCGTTCTTATATTTTATGTCATGCGGCAACGGTTGAAAAACCAGAAAATCATCAATGCAAAGAACGAGGAGATACAATTGGCACATCTTAAGGAAGAACTTAAAAGCCTGGAAATGAAAGCCCTGCGGGCACAGATGAATCCGCACTTTCTGTTCAATAGCCTTAATACCATAAATACCATGATCCTTAAAAATGACAAGCGGAGCGCCAGTCGGTATCTAACCAAGTTTTCTAAATTGGTACGTCTGATACTGGAAAATTCTGAGCAGCCAAAGGTTAGCCTGAAGGACGAATTGGACATGTTGACTGCATACATACAGCTGGAATCTATCAGATTTGAGGATAAGATGGACTATAATATTCAGGTCGCAGAGACTATTGATCCAGAGGTGATCAAATTGCCCTCCATGGTGTTGCAGCCTTTTGTGGAGAACGCTATATGGCATGGTCTGCTTCATCAAAAAGGAAAGGGACAATTGTCTATTGATATCGCTGAAAAAGGCGAATATCTAAGATGTAGTATTATTGACAATGGAGTAGGTCGGGAGGAATCCAAAAAAGTCCGGGATCAAAAAGGTTATAAGAAACGTTCCATGGGGATTAAGATTACCGGGGAACGACTCAAATTACTTACTCAGCAAACCGTGAAGGAGTTGATCGACATTGTTGATCTAAAGGACCCTGATAACCGCCCTTTGGGAACTCAGGTTAATGTGCTTATACCTACTATTTAAATATGATCCGTGCCATAATCATCGACGATGAGGCGGGAGCCCGAGAAGGCTTACAGTTACTGCTTGAGGAATATTGCCAGCAGGTGAAAGTGGAGGCTTGTTGCGATGGTGCCGTCCAAGGGCTGAAGGCCATAAAATCTTTGCAGCCTGACCTGGTATTTTTAGACATTCAGATGCCTCATATGAGCGGCTTCGATCTGTTGGAATGCCTGGACACCATCGATTTCGAGGTAATCTTTGTCACCTCTTACGACAGGTATGCTATCAAAGCCATTAAGTTCAGCGCGCTGGATTATTTGCTCAAGCCCATAGATGCCGAAGATTTAATGGCAGCCGTGGAAAAGGTAAATCACAAGCAGCAAAAGGAAAAGCACCGCTATCAGACTTTATTGGCCAATATGCGCCAGGGATCAGAAAAGCTCACTCGCCTGGCCATACCCACAGAAAATGAAATTATCATCCAAAAGGTCGATGACATTGTGTACTGTGCAGCGGACGGCAGTTATTGCCATGTGCACCTAGCCGATCAGTCTAAAGTTACAGTGGCTAAAAATCTAAAGGACTTCGAAAACATTCTTTCGGAGGGCGATTTCTATCGCATCCATAATTCCACACTGGTGAATATCGGCTATGTTAATAAATATGTAAGGGGAGAAGGAGGGTATGTAGTGTTGAAAAACGGGGAGCACCTGGACGTTTCCCGTAGAAAAAAAGAGGGACTTTTGGAATTATTGAACAAAGTGTGATCCATTCACAAAACCTATCAAAGCAGTTACAAAGGCATACCCGCCACCTACAAAGTTGACCTGGTAAAAGGGCGAAACGCGGGATATTTTTATTCCTGTTATTAACCAAAAACCAGGTAAAATGAAGACAAAACATATTTTCCAATTCTTGTCCTATTTTATAATAGGAGTATTTGTAAGCCTCTCACTATCCTGTGATGAGGAAACGGTGGAGCTCAATAATAATCCACCACCACCTCCTCCAGGGCCTATAACTGCCAATGAGATTACCGAAGATTTCTTATTTGATAATATCAAGATCCTGCAGGGAGCGATACCCACTCCCAGCGGCGGTGTGGATTTAAAGATCGATACAGACACCATTTTTTGGGTGGAAGGGATTGAAAAACCCATTAAGATCTTAAAGCCATTGAATCTGGGCTCGGGAGTGATCTCATTCTATGCCCAGGTAGAGGGTAGTGACAATTATATAGAGGCAGATCTGGAACAGGACCAGGAAACGGACACCGTGGCCTTTCTTAATTTCGAATTTGATCCCTCATCATGGGAATTGCCACTGGTATTTGATCTAAAAATAGTTCCCAAAGATGAATCTGGAACCCCTTTGGATGAGTTTGATTTACCGGTAGTCATTGAAGAAGCCGGGGCGGGCTGTGGCAATCTTGACAATACCTTGTGGGAATGGATCTATACCACTATGGATGGTGATTACTTCACCGGACCTATGGATATAGTTCAGATAGCCGGGACCACTGGCGGCTGTTGCGACGGCAATGGTAATGAATATTTGCCCTGCACCGGTAGTGATCCCAATTTCACCGAAATGGATTATGAAATCACTAATACGGTGGGCTTGGACTATTTTAAATTATTCTCGGGTGGTGATCTGGCAGGTCAATTGCAGCAGGTCAGTGTCAATTTGGACCGCGTCAACTCCGACGTTTGTACCAATCAGGCCTCCTATACCTCCGATGAGATATTGAATACCTTTATAGGCACCTATAATATGATCAATAGTTGTTCATTTACCATCAATGACTTGGTGGGTCAAAGTGAACCCGTCTATTCAAATGGCGTTTACCTGGGAGACATTCAGCTACCCATCTATGTTGGTTCTGGACCATTTGTAGAGTATGAAATATTAAGCGCTCACTTTATTAAGGAGATACGCAATGTAGAGGACGGGCAAGTTGAACGCATGTACGAGCGCAGGGATTATTTCTCCTTTCTTTCCGATAAATGGTATGATTGATTGGCGCCCAGAACCCAAGGCATTCTTCATTGCCTTTTGGTGATATACTCCCCAGGTCCTTGATAATCCCGGAACAATTCCGGACTCGGTCTTGGGGAGTACTAAATTTATTTTCCCCGATCTCAGGCTGTGATACTACCGTTCATTAGTTTGAAAATGGGTGGGTGGAGGGGCTCCCCTCAAAAAATTCAAAATTTTGGTCCATCTAAAACTTCTGCTCAGCCTAAGCCTCAGCGCATCGTTCGCGTAGATCATGCTTCTAGAAGCTGGCAAAAACCACAAAATTCAATTGGTCCCGGCTGCCCCTTGAAAAGAATTGATTCATGTAGCCCACCTCGAAGCGAAAGGTGCTATTAAGCTTGTATCCAATACCCCCATATAGTCGGTCGCGGTCAAATATTCGGTCTTCAGTATTCAGGAAAATCTCATTATACGCAGAGGCATAAAAGGTTTTGTCGGTCATTTCCTTATTATTCAGGGGAACATTCAGTGCCAAAAAGTATCGAAATCGTTGTCGAAAATTTCCATCGATGAACCTCTGTTCATAGCGGTATCGGT
>JAOTYN010000397.1 GCA_029861825.1 Cyclobacteriaceae bacterium | reverse complement strand
CACATTCGTATTGGTAGGCACCAGCTCCCCACCTCTTTCAACTAGTTTCCCTTGGGTACTTGACTAATATCCAAGGTTTTCCCCAATCCGGTAACCGCAGAAACACTGAAGAAACCCAGGACAGGGCCTGAGGGGCCCTCTCCAATATACTCAATATTGCTGCTAACGTTGCTTAATGGAGTAGCAAAGAGTTCTGCAAAGCCTCCGGGGCGGTCTGTTTGGGTTCGAACTTCATTCAAAAAATCGAAGGCCTCATTACTAATGCTGTGTATTTCTACATATACAGAATCACCGTCCTCAAATGGTGACATGAATTCATCGTTTTCATCTTCAACAAAAGGGTTAATGGCATCTCGTACCGGAGGGATAAAAATCAGACCATCTACATTTCCACCCTCACTAAACCCAGCGTCAAAGGCTATGTTTAATTCATTGGGTTGATTTAAGAAGATGCCATTCTTGTAAGATTTAATCCAATAGGTATCGCCTGTTCCCAAGGGGTCTCGGGACCAGAATTCGGCAAAGTAACTATCGGGAAGAAACAGATTCTCCTCTTCAAATCTGAAGGTGACACTGTCAATGTTGGGCACTCTGTTCATTCTGCTGAAACTGCGATACTCCGATCCATCAATGATAACGGTCAAGATAAAATCGTCCCCGACAGTTCCCAGTTTATCGGTATCAGCAGGTTGCCAATGATAAGTCCCGTCACCCTGGTCAACAAATACCAGATCGCTTCCTGAACTTCGGGCGACCCGCACTTCCGCTCCTGTAATCCCTTGGAGGCTGGTATTGTCGAAATAGGCTTGAGATTCCGTTATGCGTACCATCTGAGTGCTATCCAAATCGTTTAAAAAAGCGTCAATGACCAATACCGGTGGAGCGTCCCTCAAGGTAGGTTCTATCTGGTCTTCACAGGACCACAATAAAACCAATGCTATGTAAAACAACCTTTTCATCAGAACTTAAAATTATAGGAAACGGCGGGTACGATGCTGCCAATGATGGAGACCTGGGTAGCCTGCGCCTCAATAGGAGTCCCAGGTATAGGCCGGTCTTCCGCTTGAGCAAAATAAATAGAGAATGGGTTGCGGCGATTGTATACATTATAGATACTAAACACCCAGTAGTCTTCATTTTTTCTTTTCTTCCCTTTCTTTGTCTTTTTACCTTGAAGAGTAGCTGAAAAATCCAGTCGATGAAAGAGCGGTATGCGTACGTTATTGCGGGCGTCGCCGGAGTTATAGGGGATCAAATAATTCTGCACCTCAAACCTGGAAGTGGGGAATGTGGTGGGTGTTCCGCTCAACAAGGTGAAATTTGCGGACAGCTGCCATCTGGAAGGCGGTTCATAGAGCACTACTGCTTTGAAGTTATGTGTTTGATCATAACGTGTGGGGTACCATTCACCATTATTAATTCCATCCACCTTCAGCTCCGTGCGGGCCAGTGTATAGCTGATCCACCCATTGACCAAACCCCCATTTTTTTTAACAAATAGCTCCAGGCCATAAGCCTTACCCTGGCCGCTCAAAAGATCCCCCTCAATAAACTCATTGATCAGCAGGTCGGCCCCATCGATGTAATCGATCTGGTTTTCAGACTTTCTATAGTAGGCCTCTATCGAAGCTTCGTACTGATTTTCCTTAAAATTTTTGAAATACCCCAAGGCAATTTGGGAGGCTATCTGGGGTTCAATGTTGTTGGTTGAGGGAGTCCAGATGTCCAACGGATTGGAGGCGGTAGTATTGCTAACCAAATGTATGTATTGGGCCATGCGGTTATAGCTGGCTTTAACACTGGAGGTTGGGGTAAGTTCTAACTTTAGAGAAGCACGGGGCTCCCAATTACTGTAGCTGGTAATGACTTCGCCATTATCTGCTTGCAGCGTATTCGTAACATTTCTGCGAATACCCGGTTCCGGGTTGTCAAATTCAAAATAATTTCCGGGCCCTAGTTGTAAAAATTGTGAAAACCGTATCCCATATTCAGCGGCTAAGCGTGAGCCCAACTTCTGTTGATTGCTTAGATAAAGGGCCCACTCCATTCCATTCTTTTCTTCAACACTTACGTCCGATACCTCTCCATTGCTCACTCCCACGGCATTGGCAGGCTCAAAATCGTAACGTATTACTTCACCACCGAATGAAAGTTCATTTTGGGGGTTGATAAAATAGCTGAATTCCGGTTTGAAGTTATAGGTGCGGATGCGCGAATTCCAGTCGAACTTGTCCAGATCATCTTCACCAAAAGCCAATTCGTAGTCATAATCGCTGAAGAATAGGGTGAAATTAGCAAACAGTCTCTCATTAAAAATGTGATTCCATCTAAGAGTTGCCGTACTATTCCCCCAGTTAAAGCCCTGCGCCTGATCGAACTTAAAATTGTCCCTTCCGAAATAGCCGGAGAGGAACAATCGGTTTCTTTTATCGATATTGAAATTAGTCTTTAGAGTAAGGTCATAAAAATTTAAGGCGGCCCCGTCGTCCAGGGCATTGGTGAAAGCTTTTGCAAACACATCGGCGTAGGACCTCCTGCCTGCTACAATAAAGGAGGACTTCTCTTTGGCTATAGGTCCCTCAATGGAAAAACGACTGAAGATCGATCCTACACCCCCGCTAAAGGTGAGGGCCTTATTATTTCCTTCTTTCATGCGGATATCCAGTATGGAGGCGATACGTCCCCCGTATCGAGCTGGGATACCCCCTTTGATCAGCTGAACATCTTTAACAGCATCCGGATTGAAAACCGAAAAAAAGCCCAACATGTGGGATGAATTATACACTGGCGCTTCGTCTAGCAATACCAGGTTTTGGCCACTGCCTCCTCCCCTGACATTAAACCCGGAGGCCCCTTCACCTACGGTGCTTACTCCTGGGAGGAATTGAATACTTTTTAATACATCCACCTCTCCCAAAAAAGCCGGTATGGTTTGAATGGTTTTGATGTTTAGGCTGTGGGTACCCATTTGGGTTCCCGAAATGTTAGCATCTTCCGGATCGTCAGTTATGATCAGTTCTTCCATAAGCACATCCTCTCCCTGCAATTCGATGTCGAACCGGAGATTGCGATCCAGCTGCACTTCTTCGCGGTGATATTGATAACCTATATAGCGATACTCCACCTGGTACTTGCCTTCGGGGAGCGTAATACTGTAGAAGCCGTATACGTTAGTAACGGTACCACTGGAAAGCTCAGGAATGTAGATGGTGGCTCCAATAAGGCTTTCACCGTTAGCAGCATCCTTGAGATAGCCTGACAGGGTGAATTTGTCTTGAGCAACGGTAGGGAAAACCAAAAATAAAATGAGGGAAATAAAAACGCTCCTAATCAATTTCTCCATACACTTGATCTGTGATCAATCTTTACAACGATCTTACGGTGAATATGTTCGAGGAACATGTATTCAATATTGAATAATCCCCTTTATTCAAATTAAAATCTAGTACTTTTATCTATGGAAAAGGTAAATCTCAATCAAAAATTCCAACATGTCAATGATCATTGGAATCCCAGGGTCATTGCCCAATTGAACGGGCAAGATGTAAGAATAGCAAAAATAAAAGGCTCATTTGTTTGGCACCATCACGATCACGAAGATGAGCTATTCTGGATCCATAAAGGCTGCTTAAACCTTGAATTCCGGGATAGCACAGTCACCTTGCAGGAGGGTGAAATGCTGGTAGTACCCCGAGGCGTGGAACATCGGCCGGTAGCAGAAGAAGAGGTGGAACTGATCTTGTTTGAACCTTCTACAACGGTTAATACGGGAACTCTGGATAACGAATTTACCAGAACTGATCTGGAAGAGATCTAGGTCTCCTGCACGGATTGTTTACTGCTACCCAATCCGCTTATGGTCAACTCTACGGTGTCGCTCACCTTCAAGTAACGAGGCGGATCCATACCCAAGCCTACACCCGGAGGAGTACCGGTCGAAATGATATCTCCTGGTCGTAAACTCATATGTCGGCTTATATAACTTATTAGAAATGGGATCTTAAAGATGAGGTTGGAGGTATTGCTTTGCTGCATGATCTCATCATTTACTTTGAGTTCAAGGTCCAGATTATGGGGGTCGGTTAATTCATCGGGTGTAACCAACATGGGCCCTAACGGG
>JAOTYN010000396.1 GCA_029861825.1 Cyclobacteriaceae bacterium | reverse complement strand
GGGTCACACTAGCCCAAGCTTTAAGGGAACATCTACAATTCACTGGCACCAAAGTGGTCTGTGACAGGGGTGCATGTTCAGCATGCACGGTCTGGCTCGATGGAAAACCCGTTAATGCTTGTATGATTTTAGCCCTGGATGTGGGCAATAAAGAAGTAACTACGGTGGAAGGACTGGCCAAAAACGGGAAATTACATCCCGTTCAACAAGCATTTATTGACCATGATGCTGCCCAATGCGGATACTGTACTCCAGGAATGGTTATGAGTGCTGCCTACCTGGTGGAAAACAATCCCAATCCTACTCTGGATGATGTAAAGCATGCTACCCGTGGCAACCTTTGCCGGTGTGGAACCTATCCTCACGTGTTCAAGGCCACTATGGCTGCAGCTAAGAAATAAGTAAAAAAGAAAAAAATGGACACCAAAAAAATAAAATTACCTCACGGCATCCCTGGGCATAATCTGGGACAGATTGAGCGGGAAGTTCCCGCTGATGAACCGCCAGCGTGGCCCGTCAATGACGAACTAAAACATGTGGGGAAAAGGGTTAAGCGTACGGATGCCGAAGCTAAGGTTACAGGAGCTGCTAAATTCACTTCCGACATTCAGCTGCCTGGAATGCTGTATGGCAGAATGTTGCGTTCTGATTATCCTCATGCCAAGATAAGATCGATCGATATGAGTGCAGCTGAGAAACACCCCGGTGTTTATGCGGTCCATATCTTTAAAAATGTGGTAGGGATGGCTCAGCCTGCGGATGATGATGCTGCCGGAGAATATCCCGACATCAAATTTGCCGGTCAGCCCATAGCTGGTGTGGCAGCCCTGACCACAGAAATAGCAGAAGAGGCTTTGGATCTCATCAAAGTGGATTATGAGTATCTTCCTTTTGTGGTTGATCTTGAAGAAGCCCAGAAACCGGAGGCTCCTTTGGTTTTCACCACCAATGTGGAACAGGACGATGCCGGCGGTGGAGGAGGAGGCGATACGGGTCTTAAAACTGTGGGAAACGTGCGAGGCCCTTCTACCTCAAGTTTTTATGGAGGTCCACGGGGTGATCTGGAAAAAGGATTTGAAGAAGCCGATACTATTCTTGAGCAAACCTACCGTACTCAGGTTCAGACGCATTGCTCTCTGGAAACTCATGGGGTGGTGGTGGATTGGAAGCCCGACAATGTAACCATTTATGCTTCCACCCAAAACACCAAGAATGTACGGGACGAATTTGCCGAGGTCTTTGATCTACCCAAGAGCCAGGTTAGAGTGATCCAGGAGTATATGGGAGGCGGTTTCGGGGCGAAACACAGTCTGGGTAATTTCGGAGTCATGGCAGGATATCTAGCCAAAAAGTCAGGAAGACCCATCAAACTGATGCTGGACCGTAGGGAGGAGCATATTTCTTCCGGAAATAGGCCCAATTCAATTCATTATTTGAAGATCGGCGCCAGAAAAGACGGAAAATTGACAGCCATCCAGCAAAGAAGCTATGGGACAGCAGGTGTGGGCCTAGGAGCTGGGGTCGGCCGCATAGCTCAGATCATGTATGAATCCCCGAATTTCTCCACTGAACAATATGATGTATTCACCCATGCCGGACCCGGGGCCGCCTGGAGAGCACCTGGAAATGTCCAGGGTTGTTATGGCTTGGAGCAGGCGATGGATGAACTGGCAGAAAAGTTGAATTTGGATCCCATTGCTCTGCGTGATGTGACAGACACCAGCGAGATCCGAAAAGTAGAACGTCATCGTGGAGCAGAAACATTTAAATGGTCCCGCCGGAAATTACCTGCATCAGATCCGGGACTGATTAAAAAAGGCCTAGGTATGGCCCAGTCGCACTGGCCCAGGATCGTTCACATCGATTCCACGGCAGAAGTCAGGGCTTTCCGGGATGGTGCGGTGGAAATCAGATCAGCTGTCCAGGATATAGGTACCGGAACCAAGACCGTATTATCCCAGGTGGTGGCTGAAGAACTTGGCTTAAAACCGGAAGACATAACGGTACGGATTGGAGATACCTTGTTTCCCGACGGTCCGCCCTCAGGAGGAAGTATTGTAACAGGCTCCATAACTCCGCCCGCCCGAAATGCGGCTTATAAGTTAAAGCTCCAGTTGTTCGACCAGGTGGCCTCCAAATTGGAGACCGATGCTTCTAAACTCGCAGTGGATGACGGACAGATCATGTCAACAGAGGATCCTTCAAAGAAAATTGCTTTCAAAGAAGCTCTAAAAGAGATGCGTACCGGACAAATCAGTGCCACTGCCAGCCGGTCCGATGATTACGGAGGCTTCATGGTTGGCAATGCTATTGCCTATGGTGGTCTGGGTTCGGTTCAATTTGCTGAGGTATCTGTTGATACTGAAACCGGTTTTGTAAAAGTTGAAAAGATCGTAGCGGTGCACAGTTGCGGCAGACCCATTAATATCACACAGATCGAGAACCAAATCAATGGCGGCGTGATTCAGGGATTGGGCTATGCTTTGTATGAAGACCGCGTGATGGATAACGAAACCGGCCATCAAATGAACAGCAATTTCGACCAATACAAGATGCCTTTGTCTTTGGAGATCCCGGATATTGAAATCCTAATCGTTGAAGATTATTCCGGACGGTCATCGACCGATGCCTACGGTATTGGCGAACCTGCCAATATAGCCACGGCCGCAGCCGTTGCCAATGCAGTGTATAATGCTATTGGTACCCGTATTTTTGAGATTCCCATCACTCCTGAAAAAGTGCTGAGAGCACTAAACAAAGTTTAAAAAACTGCATCATGAATAAATTTAGTTGGTATAATGCCAAATCCGTGGAGGAAGCCTTGCAGGAGGTTAATGCCACTGTTTCTGAAGCTTTATCCCCCAAATCACCGGAAGCTCCGGCCGTATTCAAGAGTGGGGGAGTAGATCTGTTGGACCTGATGAAGGAAGGTCTGGTAAAGCCCCACAAAATCATCAACATTAATCAAATTGAGGGACTGGATAAAATTACTTATGATAAGAAGGACGGCCTTCGCATGGGAGCGAATGCCACCTTAGCACAAATTGAGGCACATCCCCAGATCAAGGAGACGTACCTGGCCCTGCATCAGGCGGTGGCACATGCCGGAACTCCTCAACTCAGGACCATGGCAAGTCTGGGAGGGAACCTGGCCCAGCGAACCCGTTGCTGGTACTTCAGATCAATCCACCATGAGTGCCTGAGAAAGGGCTCCGGAACTTGCTTTGCCAGAGACGGCGAAAATGAGTACCATGCCATCATGAAAAACGGCGCCTGTGCCAGCGTACATGCTTCATCTGTGGCCACCGCCTTACTGGCATTTGATGCCAGGGTTGAGATCCAGAACTCCAAAGGCAAAAAGAATGAAGTAAACCTGGCAGATTTTTTTGTGGCGCCGGGTGATGACAGCAGCCGTGAGAACATCCTTGAAGCGGACGAGCTGATTACCGCGGTGATGGTTCCACCCACAAGCAGCAAAATGCGCAGCTATTATATGAAACAGGGAGCCCGGGAATCATATGATTGGGCACTGGCGGATGTGGCCGTAGTGGCCGAAATGTCAGGTACCACCTGCAAAAAAGCTTCCGTTGCTTTAGGAGCAGCCGCTCCGGTACCCTTGTTATCGAAACCAGCTGCGCAGGCCCTGGAAGGGAAAATTCTGGATGAAGCGACCGCTTCCAGTACCGCTGAAGCGGCCATGAAGGGGGCCACTCCTTTAGCCAAGAATGGCTATAAAGTGCCCTTGTTTAAATCCATTATTAAACGTACCATTTTAGCAATCGCTTGATCATGCAAAAGATAGATCCTGTCAATACGAAATTCTGTCGGTTTCTCCGGGCCAAGAACCCTTACGGTACTCTGGAAGGTGGCGCCAATAAGTGGTATTTATTAGACAACGCTAATACCATCTGCTGGTGCATCAAATCCTCGGGAGCTGCCGGTCCTGATAATGGATTAGTGGATCCCCCGCTCTGCATTCCCGGCCGGATTTGCTACGAGGCACCCAGGAAGTAAGAGAATGATGGTCTATACCAGATTCTGACAGCCATCCGCCTGTCGCCGTAGCTACTACAGCGAAGGAGGCACCGAGGAGTAAGGCTTCGGCCGCCTGAGAATGCCCTAGCA
>JAOTYN010000037.1 GCA_029861825.1 Cyclobacteriaceae bacterium | reverse complement strand
GAGGGATGTTCTGATATTGTTGCTGTCCCCAAAGGGGGCAAGCAAGTAATAGGCTTAAAATAAAACCACAGAGCCGTAAAAAAATGGCCTTCATGAATCGCAACTAGTAATCCCCTAAGGTTTCTTCCAATTGATCTAAGGCGCTGGCCAGCTGTTGGTCGTTAGGAGGGATGCCATGCCACTTGTGCGAACCTACCATAAAGTCAACACCATATCCCATTTCTGTTGACATGATGTTGATCACGGGTTTGCCTTGACGGCTTAGCGCTACGGCCGCTTCCATTTTGGGTATCAACTGATTGAGGTCATTTCCCTGACTTTCCATCACCTCCCAACCGAATGCTTCCCATTTGGCCTTAATGTTTTTTAGTGAGATCACGTCGTCAACCGGGCCATCTATCTGTTGGCCGTTGTAGTCAAGAGTGGCCACCAAATTATCCACTTGATGATGGGCGGCGTACATAGCAGCTTCCCATATTTGGCCCTCCTGCTGCTCCCCGTCACCCATGAGCACGAATACCGTCTGGGGATCGCCGCTTAGTTTTTTGGCCTGTGCAGCCCCGATGGCTACCGATAAACCCTGACCCAAGGAACCTGAAGCTATTCTCACTCCCGGCAGGCCTTCCTCAGTAGCCGGATGCCCTTGCAATCTGGAGTTGATCTTGCGAAAGGTTTTTAGTTCCTCTAAAGGGAAGTAACCGCTTCGGGCTAACACGCTGTACCATAAAGGGCTAATGTGACCATTGGATAAGAAAAATATATCCTCACCATCACCTTGCATGTTGAACTTGGGGTCATGTTTCAAAAGGTGGAAATACATAGCAACAAAAAATTCCGTACATCCCAACGAACCTCCGGGGTGACCGGACTGGCAAGCATGAACCATCCTCACTATATCTCGCCGCACTTGCGAAGCGATCTTTTCCAGGGTTTCGATTTTAGGTGCCGATACCGGCTCGGTTGTTTGATTCATGGTAATTCTATCAATTTACAATTTGGCACTATAATAGCTGATATTGCCCACATTATCTACTACTTTCAAACGCAGATTTCCTTTAAAAGGAATGGAGGGATCAAGTTTTTCGGACCACAGCAAATTTCGCTTATAGTCGTAATTCATTAAGACCCATTGACCGTCGATCTCCAAACGGTAACTGTCTATGCCGCTCATAGGATCCTTGATCACGAAGGCAATGCTTTCGGCATTGATGCGAGCCGCTTTAACTTGTGGTTTTACGGTGTCCGCCAGGATGGTGTAGGTGCCCCAATTTCGAGTTTTGAATTCCAGTTTATCTCCTTTCCATTGCCCTCCCACGTAGCTGGTCTTTCCCGATTTATTAACGGCATATACCGCTGTTTTGGATTTAACCGGGTAATTCAGTTGAGGCTTGAGGGTAATGGTTACATTTTTCTGTAAAGGATAAAGGTCTTCACTTATCTTAAAGTACTCCCGATTTTTCTCAAGGTCAGTTCGGTATTGGGTGGTGAGAAACAAGGTATCGAACAGAGCCTTCTTGCCTGCATAAAGCTCCAGGTGATCTCCAAAATAGTTGAACTCACGTCCACCGGGCATTACGGCTTTGAAATCAAAGGTCACCACTTCATCCTGAAAGCGCAGCGAATCGGGTAGCCCTTGGTCCAGATCCCATATCATGACCCCAGCGCCGTTAATTTCATAGCTGGGTTTTACTTCGTAGCGCATGCGATTGGCATAGATATCCACACAAATATTATCCTGAGTACTTGCCGGTGTTTCAATGACCAGGTTATTATCGGAAATCCAGTGTCTTATCTCAGCGGACGACCGATAGGAGTTTTTGCTGATGGAAGATAGGGGCTGACTTCCGGACAAGTTGAAAATTACCTGGCTGGTGTTATTGTGAATATCCCATAAATTTATTTGGAATTGATAAGTGGAGCCATCCTCAATGGTGACCAGCCCATCTTGTGAATTGGTTTTATAAAAGGGCAGCTGGTTACCGTCGGCCCGATAAAGTTTGGCAAATCGTCTACCTTTGCGCATGGCCGTTTCATAATCGGTATGAACCAATATGCCGCGGGTCTCCGCAAAACTAAAGCGTTCAATGTTTTGTTGGAAAGCTTGTTGGCCGTTCACCAACAATTCGATACATGGCACGCCGTTGCGGTTATTAGCGCCATTAAGACGGTCGTGTGCCAGCAATTCCACGCCTATTTTGCCAAAAGCAGAGATCAACCCCGGAATGGAGTATTGGCTTCCTTTTTTGATTAGATCAAACTCGAAACGCCCGTACTGATCATTGATGCGACTGCCAGTAGTCATGGTGCGCAGTACTACTTTTCTTACTTCAGGAGCAATATTGTCTTTGATTTCTGAAAAGTCCTGTTTCAGGGGATTCAAAGGCCGCTGGCTGCCATCCCGGATTTCAAAATGAAGATGAGGGCCTCCAGAGGACCCGCTATTGCCGGAGTATCCCAGTAGTTGTCCCTTTTTCATAGAAAATTGATCCTTTTCCGGAAATAGTTCAATGGTAAAGGACTTGTTTTGGTATTGGGCCTTTCGTACATATTCGGCAATATCTTTTTGATACGCCTTAAGGTGGGCATATACGGTAGTGGTACCATTTGGATGCTGTAAATAAATGGCATTTCCATAACCTCCTTCTGAAACTTTGATACGGCTTACATAGCCGGCAGCGCTGGCATAAACATCCAATCCTTGTACCCCTGAGGTCTTTATATCCAAGCCAGCATGAAAATGGCTGGATCGTAACTCCCCCATAGTACCTGAGAGGTAGTTTTGCAGACCCGGGCGAACGGGAAACATGTACAGATCCTCAATTTTAGGAACTGTAGGTTCAGGAGCTCCTTGCGCGTAAAGTAGGCAGGGCCCCATCAAAAAAAGTGCAAGCAGTATTTTACTTAATTTCAACTTTTAAAAGTGTTTGATCTTCGATAAAAGCTTCCAGCTGGTTGCCAATAGCTATAGGTCCCACTCCCTGGGGCGTGCCGGTGAAAATAATGTCACCTTTTTTCAGGGTAAAAAATTGTGAGATATAAAAGATTATATAGTCAAAGTCATATATCATCAAACTGGTATTGCTCTGTTGTCGTATTTCTCCATCAATTTTCAATCCAAAATCTAATTTCCTGATATCTCCGAAGTGATTTACAGGATAAAATTCGGAAATGGGAGCAGAGCTGTTAAATCCTTTTGCTAGTGCCCAGGGCAATCCTTTTTCTTTGGCATATTGTTGCAAATCTCGGGCCGTAAAATCAATTCCAATACCTACCTGGTCGTAATATTGTGAAGCAAATTTCTGTTGTATATGTTTTCCTGTTTTGCAAATCTTTAGAAGTATCTCTACTTCGTAGTGGATATCAGTTGAAAAATCAGGATAGTAAAACGGATCATTGTTCCGCAATAATGCGGTATCGGGTTTAAAAAAAATAACGGGCGAAGAGGGTTGTTCATTGTTCAGCTCTTTTATATGAGCCACATAATTCCGACCAACCGCAAGTATTTTCATGCCTTTATTTGTAGCAAAAATAATTGATATTTACAGTTATAAAATCATTTTTTTGATAAATGTGATTGATACTGGCTTGCAAACCTATCCACACCTTATTTCATAAGTACAGTACGATAGATTTTTCGCAATTTGAGCAGCAAAAAATTGATTGGAATAGCATTAAACACGCAATTATGTTTTAATCTTTTCAATAAAAGCGCATATTTATGCAATTCTTCGAATTCAATAAATGAATAAACATACTTACGATTCCGGGGTAATTGGCAATTGTGCATACATAGCACATGTGCAGAAGGACACAAATATCAATTGGATGTGTTGGCCCCGGTTTGATGACAGCTTTATTTTTGGGGGCCTGCTGGATGAAGAGAAAGGGGGTCGTTTTTCGCTTCTACCTCCCACAGATGATTTTGAAAGCGTTCAGTATTATATAGAGAATACCAATGTCCTGTGCACGGAGATCACCTATTCGGATGGGACATATCGGGTAACGGATTTCGCCCCCCGGTTCTTTCAGTACGAACGATACTACAAACCATTAATGCTGGTGCGAAAGATTGAGCGGCTGTCCGGTAATCCACAGGTCAGGGCTACTTGCAAACCTGTGGCGGTATACGGTCAGAAAAGGCTGCAAAGGATCCAGGGTAGCAACCACCTGAAATTCTTTGGACTGGAAGATGAACTAAGACTCAATACTAATATCAGTTTTAGTTACTTATTGGAATATGAGCCATTCGTGCTTAATGAAACCAAATATTTGGTGCTCACCTATGGTGCCCCGCTTGAAGCTCCCCTAGAGAGTACTGCGGAATCCTTTCTAAACAAAACTATCAAGTATTGGCGAACTTGGGTGAAACGTACCTCCATTGGTAATTTCCACCAGGCACAGGTTATACGTTCGGCATTAGTGCTCAAAATACATCAGTACGAGGACACGGGCGCTATTATTGCTTCCAGCACCACTAGTTTACCGGAGTCGCCAGGATCTGGGCGTAACTGGGACTACCGGTATTGTTGGCTCAGAGATACTTTCTATACCCTAAACGCCTTCAATAACATTGGACACTTTGAGGAGCTAGACAAGTATTTCCATTACATAGCCAATATTACCCTGAAATCTCCTCATCGGTTCCAGCCTTTGTATTCGGTGAGCGGACAAACAAACCTGGTGGAGAAGAACTTGGATCTGAAGGGTTATTTGGGCAACAATCAACCGGTGCGGGTGGGGAATCAAGCTTATGAACACATTCAAAACGATGTCTACGGCCAGGTACTGGTTTCTCTGCTTCCACTATACGCGGACAAACGGTTTATCCTGGGCGAAAGGACAGAATCCAAAAAAATGATCTTTCAGATCCTGGCGAGCATTGAACGCACCATGAACGAAAAAGACGCTGGATTGTGGGAGTTTCGGGAACTCAATCAATTTCACTGTTATACCTTTCTATTTCACTGGGCAGGAACCTGTGCCGCTATGAAAGTAGCCCAGGAGCTGGGCGACCAGGAAATGGCACAAAAGGCCTTGGCTTTACGAGAGCAAGCGGCCGAGAAATTGGAAGGGTGTTTTGACCGCGACAGGGGAGTATATACTCAAGCCATAGGAACCCCCAACCTGGATGCCAGTAGCCTGCAGTTGATCCTGATGAATTACCTGGATCCTGCGGGAGATAAAGCTTCCAGACATTTGGTGGTATTGGAGTCCGAACTAAAGTCCTCTAATGGTCTTTTTTATCGCTACAAGCACCAGGACGACTTCGGAACTCCGGAAACCACTTTTTTGATTTGTGCGTTTTGGTATGTAGAGACGTTAGCTGCAGTGGGACGAGTGGATGATGCTATTGAAAAGTTTGAATCCCTGTTAAAGTACAGCAATCATCTGGGGCTGTTCAGTGAGGATGTGGATGCAGAAACAGGAAGTCAATGGGGAAATTTCCCCCAAACCTATAGTCATGTGGGATTGGTAAACGCGGCATACCGTATTGCTAAAAAACTGGATCGACCTAATTTCTTATAATGGCCAAGCGCAGTGGACATGCGGATTTACCCTTGCATTACGGAAGGGTACCGGCATGGCTGGCTAAACGCATGCAATCGCTAGGCGGGGCAATTGTAGAGGCAATTGTCTTGGACTTTGGCAAAAAGGAGGTGCTACGTCGATTAAGCGATCCTTTTTGGTTCCAATCCTTGGGCTGTGTGATGGGTATGGATTGGCATTCATCCGGTATTACCACTTCAGTCATGGGTGCGCTTAAGCGGGCCATAAATCCCCTAAGTCATGAATTGGGGATCTATATATGCGGAGGTCGTGGTAAGAATTCGCTGAAAACCCCCCAGGAGCTAATAGAAGTAGCCCAACGCAAGGGCCTGGACGGCCACCAGTTGGTTCGCTCAAGCAAGCTATGTGCTAAGGTTGACAATACGGCCATTCAAGATGGTTTCCAGCTGTACCTTCACAATTTCATATTAACAGACGATGGCTCCTGGGCGGTGGTACAACAGGGGCTGAACGATGACACTGGTATGGCCCGTCGCTATCACTGGCATTCTCCGGATATGGTTTCATTTGTGGATGATCCTCATACGTCTGTAACCGGAACCAACCAAGGGCTGATCCTGAATTTGGCACACAGCCAAGCCCAGCCAACCAGGAAGAGTATTGTGGCACTGGTTCAGGAGGATCACGGACTCTTACTTCGGGAAATACGTAAGATGGTAATGCCGAGCCATCATGATGTCCGTACTAAGGATGTGAATATCAAAAGATTGGGTAGTATACTGGCACTGGTTCAGGATCATGGACTTGCGGAGAATTTTGAAGAATTGCTGCTAACCAAGGGGTTAGGACCCAGAACATTGCAATCGATGACATTGGTTAGTGAGGTTATATACGGTACCGCCAGTAGATTTGAAGATCCTGCCCGGTTTTCATTTGCACATGGGGGTAAGGACGGGCATCCATTTCCGGTTCCCTTAAAAGTATATGACCAGACCATAGAAATGCTCCATAAAGCATTACACCAAGCCAGGCTTGGTCATTCTGAAAAGAAGCTAGCTTTTAAGAATCTACACCAGGCAGCCAAAAGGCTGGAGCAGAATTTTTTACCTAATAGTGACCTCCACAAGGTGATCGCCAAGGAACGGCGTGACAGTCAAAATTATGGCGGGCGCACGGTTTTTGGTAAGGCCAAATCAAAGAATGGCGCTCAGCTAAATCTGTTTAATACTTAAAGTAAGTATTTTAAAAATTGTCGTACTTCCTTGGGGCTGTTCAAGTTATACTTGGCAGCACTAGAAGTGCTTCCGACTTTCACCGTTAAGGCGTCTTCCGGTACTGCTTTAAAGGTGTCCTCATCGGTCCAGTCATCACCGATGGCGATTATATAGTCTGAGGGGAAGTCTTTGATCCACTGTTGTGCGGCTTTTCCTTTATTGACTTGAGCGTTCTTTATCTCCACCACCATATCTCCCTCTAAAACTTGTAGGTTCATGTTGGTGGTCAGGTGTTTGAGGTGGCTGCTCAGTTCTCTGGTCCTCAATTCACCCAACCCGGTTTCCACCTTACGGTGATGCCATACCAAGGAGTAGTCTTTTTCTTCAATGAACGATCCCGGTGTACGATCCACGTACAGCTCAAGCATCGGCTTGAGTTCCTGTTTCCATTGATCGGAGAGGTTGGTCAATGTACGCCAGTCGGTTCCCCGTTCCTTGATCCAAACTCCATGTTCGCCGATGAAGTCTAAATGCAGGTGTCCCAGCCACTTTTCCAGTGACTCCCGGTCACGCCCGCTGATGATGACCACCTGATTGCGTTCATCGGCTGCTAAATTGGTTAGAAGATTGATCAATTCGTCATCGGGAGCCGCTTTCTCAGGAGTATCACTAAAGGGGATGAGGGTACCATCATAGTCCAGGAACAACAAACGTTTTCCCACTTTATTGAATCGCTTTTTGGCGAGTTCTTTCATATTTTGATCCAGAAATTTGGTTGATAGAGTAGCCTGATCATCCTTGATCTCATTAAGTCTTTCCATAAACATGTTTACCCAATGATGAATATTGTAACGTTGTAGTGATTCCTGCATCACACTGATATGCGCAATCTGTTCCTCTTCAGGCATGGTTAACGCCCGATGCAGGGCCTCGACCATAGCATTTAAGTCGTTGGGGTTGATCAGAATAGCGTCGGACAATTCCTTGGAAGCGCCACACATCTCACTTAGGATCAACACCCCCTTCTGGTTGAGTTTGCTGGCTATGAACTCCTTACAAACCAAGTTCATGCCATCTCTCATGGGGGTAACCAGGGCAACATGCGCCATTCGATAAAAGCCGCTAAGCGCTTCCAATGGCAGGGAACGGTAGAAATAATGGATGGGAGTCCAGTTTATGCGTCCAAATTTGCCGTTAATTCGCCCCACCAACAGATCTACATCCTCTTTAAGTTCCTGATACTTGCTGACTTTATCCCTGGATGGTACTACCAACATCACTAAAGAGACCTTTTCCTTGAATTCAGGATATTGTTCCAGAAATCTTTCAAAGGCCTTTAAGCGTTGCGGGATGCCTTTTGAGTAGTCCAATCGATCAATACTTAAGATCAACTGTTGATCTCCCAGGGAGGTACGATAGCGAATCTCCCTTTCAATGGTCTCCGGACTGGCGGCCGCATCGGCATATTTTTGGTAATCAATACCCATTGGAAATGAATCAACGATCACCTTGCGGTCGGGTTTGTTTACTTGCCCGCTGGTATAGCCGTAGCCGGCTAATCGACTGACGGAACTGAGGAAGTGCCGCATATCATCGTAGGTATGAAAACCCACTAGGTCCGCCCCCAGCATCCCGTTCAACAGCTGTCTACGCCATGGTATAAGGCGGAACATTTCGTAACTGGGGAAGGGGATGTGCAGAAAAAAACCAATACTCAGATTGGGAAACTGTTGTCGGATCATCTCCGGGAGCAGAAGTAATTGGTAGTCGTGGATCCATAGGGTATCACCAGCATCCAAAAAATTCACCACCTCATCGCAAAACTTTTGGTTAACCTGCACATAAGCTTCCCAGAAGGTTTCATTGTAAACGGAGTATTGACTGAAGTAGTGGAAAATTGGCCACAGCGTTTCGTTGCTGAACCCCTCGTAATAGTTTTTGATCTCTGTTTTGGTCAGGAATATCGGATGCATGTTCTCCGACTTTAGTTTCTCGGTAACATTGATCCTTTCGATGCCTTGGTTGATCAACAGCCCAGGCCAGCCAATCCACAAATTATCTCCTTGCTTATAGATGGAGCCCAGTCCGGTGGCTAAACCGCCTTCACTTGGCTTGAAATGTAGGCCGTCTGCATCTTTAGTAACCCGTACGGGCAATCTGTTGGAAACGATTATTGTTTTAGGCATGAAAGTGGAAGTGAGGTCCCTTAGGAAGTGACTAAATTAGTCACACCAGGTTGAATATGAAAGGGGAGGTGGTATTATGTGTTAAAGGCCCGCAATTTTATTTCTGTTAACTTTCTTTTGGTATCTCTGGGGAATTTACCATTCATGATCCAGTCATAGTATTGAGGTTCTTTCTCCAGTATTTTTATGATAGATTTGCCTCGGTACTTCCCAAAGTTAAAAACCTCCACGTTCTGGTTATTGAAAACAAAGCGTCCTGCGAGATCTACCATTTTGCTGCCCGTTATATCGGCCAATGACTGCATGTCGTTATCAACGGTACCCAATTTTTTGCCAAGATTATCCATGACGTCCATGCCTTGGTAGCGTTCCACCTGAGCTTTTATAATTTCGTAGGTAGCTATAGTATCAGCTTCTGCGCTGTGAGCTCCTTCCAAATCCTGCTGACAGTAAAACCTGAAGGCTGCAGCCAAGTTTCTCTTCTCCATTAAGTGGAATATTCGCTGGGCATCGATTACTCTTTTATTCTTTAAGTCAAAATCCATATCGACCCGCAGGAATTCCTCGACTAGCATAGGTACATCAAATTTGAGTACGCTAAATCCTGCTAAGTCACAACCTTTGAAGAATTCGTGCAATTCCTTGGCAACCTGTTTGAAAGTAGGCGCATCCTGAACATCCTCGTCATAAATACCATGCACCGCGCTGGATTCCGCAGGAATAGGGATAGAAGGATTTATGAGCAGTTGCTTGTTTTGAATTTCTCCATTGGGGTGAGCCTTGACAATGGCTATCTCCACAATGCGATCATCCACGATGTCGGTTCCGGTAGCCTCCAGATCGAACACGGCTAGCGGTTTTTTAAGGTTTAGGTTCATTATTAGCTATGGCTATTGGTCCTGAATGATGGCATCACTTAAGACCTTGATACTCAGTCCGTCGAAATTGCCTGAGCTCATCAGTAAAAGATTCTTGGTTTCCCAATCTTGCTTCAATAGAAAGTGCTCTAGTTCATTAATATCATTGAACACCTGCAGATCCACATGATTAAAGGCTTTTCTGATCTCTTCTTTGGTAATAGGTTCTAAGTTTTTGTGAGCGATGATTTGGGGATTATAATATACAATGGGAAGATCCGCCGATTGAAAAGAGTCGCTATACTGTCCCAGGAATTTCTTATTTAAACTGCTGTAGGTATGAAGCTCGATACAAGCAACCAGGCTGCGTTCTTGAAATTGTTCCTTCAGAGCCTTAGTAGTAGCTGCAAGTTTTGATGGAGCATGGGCGTAATCCTTGAAGATGGCGGTTCCATTGCTGCTCTTGACCAATTCCAGTCTGTTGGCGGCACCTTCAAAAGATTGAATAGCATTATAGAATTGTGTTTCGGTTACTCCTAGCTTCTTCAATACCTCAAGGGCTCCGCTAAAATTCTGCATATTGTGCCGCCCAAAAACTTTTACCGGTACCGGTCCCTGATCCGTTTTTAAATAAGTGACCCCATCCTCAATAATGGATGAATGCTCCTGGTAGGGAATGCGGCTAACATCCTCTCGCTCTTTAACACAGATCACCGTGGCCAGGTCATCTTCCTCACAGTAAATCAGACTACCGGCTTTGGGTGTAGCATCAGCAAACAGGTCGAACTGTCGCACATACTCGTCAATGGTAGGAAAGACATTTATATGGTCCCAGGCTACACCGCTCACCAGTCCGATATGATGTTGGTATTTAAGGAATTTAGGGGTTTTATCCAGGATAGAAGTAAGATACTCATCACCTTCAATAACGATAATGGGAGCATCAGAAAGTTTGACGGTATTGTGAACTCCCTTTAACTGCGCACCTACCACATAGTCGAACTCTCGTTGCATTTGCTGCAAAACATGAATAATCATGGAGGTGATGGTTGTTTTGCCGTGGCTTCCTGCAATTACGATACGTTGTTTGTTTCGCGACTGCTGGTATATAAAATCTGGATAGGAATATACCGGGAGACCCAACTCCCTGGCCCTCAATAGTTCTGGATTGTTTTCCTTGGCATGCATACCCAGGATCACCGCATCAAGTCCCTCATGTACTTTTTCTGCGTTCCAACCAATAGGGTCCGGTAGTAACCCTTCGGCCGCCAGTCGGCTTTTGGAAGGCTCAAAAATCATGTCGTCCGATCCGGTAATGACCAGGCCGTTCTCGTGTAACGCTAAGGCCAAACTGTGCATTACCGAACCGCCTATGGCAATAAAATGTACCTTGGAGCCTTGGGCAATCATGCGTATAATCAGGTTTGGTTTCAAAATTAGAATAAATTCATACAGCGCCAAACCTAATTGATCCGAATGTTGTGCATATGGGTGTGGATAAGTAAATTGCATTGTGCACACAATCGTTTGCGGGAGTGGATAAGCCACCCGATAAACTGTTGAAAATGATTGCTAAGATTTCAGTAGGTTTGCTGAAGAATGAATTTTTTAAAGAGACAGGGTGCAGAAAATGGAATCAGACAGGAGTTCAAGCCTGGGAACTAAAGCAAGAAAGAATTTTTTAACCGACTTCGCCAGTAATTTGGGCAAACTACCCCCTCAAGCGGTAGACTTGGAAGAAGCGGTTTTGGGGGCTTTAATGTTGGAAAAAGACGCCCTTACTACCGTAATAGATATTCTTAAACCGGAGAGCTTTTACAAAGACGCCCATCAGGAAATATACAGGGCTATTGTGATCCTGTTCAACAATTCTGAACCGGTCGATATGCTTACAGTTTCCAACCAGTTACGTCAGGATGGTAAACTGGAAATGGTGGGCGGCGCATACTACCTGACCGAGCTAACCAGCAGGGTGAACAGCGCTGCTAATGTAGAATTTCATGCTCGTATTGTAGCTGAGCAAGCTATTAAGAGAGAACTGATACGCATTTCGTCGGAAATACAACAGGATGCATTTGAAGATACCTCCGATGCCTTCCAATTATTAGATAGGACAGAAGCGGCACTATTTGAAGTTTCTGAATCCAACATCCGCAAGAATTATGCGGATATGCGATCTATTATGAGAGAGGCCCTGAATGAACTGGAAGCTCGCAAGGATCACAAAGACGGCCTTACGGGAATTCCCAGTGGTTTTACGGCCCTGGATCGCATCACTTCAGGTTGGCAAAAATCCGAGTTGGTGATCATTGCCGCCCGACCTGGAATGGGTAAGACAGCCTTTGTGGTAACTGCCATGAGAAATGCGGCGGTAGACTTTAATCATCCGGTAGCAATTTTTTCTCTGGAGATGTCCAATATCCAGTTGGTCAATCGATTGATATCTGCAGAGGCAGAGTTAGAAAGCGATAAAATAAAGAAGGGCAATCTGGCTGACTATGAATGGGAACAACTGGTTCATAAAACCGCAAAACTAAGTAACGCCCCTATCTTTATTGATGATACCCCGGCCTTATCGATTCTTGAATTGCGAGCAAAATGCCGTCGATTGAAGGCACAACACGACGTTAAGTTGATTATCGTGGATTATCTGCAGCTGATGTCCGGAGATAACTCAAGGGGTAGCGGTGGTAACCGTGAACAGGAAATTGCTTCCATTTCCCGGGCCTTAAAGAATATTGCCAAAGAATTGAACGTGCCCATGCTGGCACTATCTCAATTGAGTAGGGCGGTGGAGACCCGTGGTGGTGATAAGCGCCCGCAGCTATCGGACCTGCGGGAGTCCGGGTCCATCGAGCAAGATGCAGATCTGGTAATGTTTCTGTATCGTCCGGAATATTATGGTATTACCGAGGATGAAAACGGACAACCCACCCACGGTATTGGAGAGGTGATCATTGCAAAACATAGGAATGGATCATTAGACACCGCACAGCTCAAGTTTATCGGTAAGTATACCAAGTTTACCGACATGGACTTTAATTTTGGTGCCATGTCGGGTGGGTACGAGCTGCCCGGCACTCCAGGGTTACCTTCGGAGTTGGGTGGAGGTACCATTACCTTGAGTAGTAAAGGAAACCCTAAGGACCCCAATAGCGATCCTGACGATACGCCCCCATCTGATGCACCCTTCTAATTATGAAAGCACTACAAATTGTTGAAAACAAGTTAGCTATTTGTGAAATCCCCCAACCTCAACCTCAAGCTGGTGAGGTTTTAGTAAAACTATCAGCTGTGGCTCTCAACCATCGAGATCAATGGATTCGAGCAGGTAAGTATCCTAATATTGTTTTCAATACCACCCTAGGCTCTGACGGTTGCGGCCAGGTAACGGCCTTGGGCAAGGGAGCCAGTAAGAAATGGCTTAATAAGACCGTAGTGATCAATCCTAATGTAAATTGGGGCGACGACCAGCGCATCCAATCGTCTTCGTACCAGGTTTTGGGGATGCCCACCGCCGGTACCCTCGCGGAATATATAAGCATACCTCAAGATCGTGTGGTGGAAAAACCCAAGCATCTGACAGATACCGAGGCAGCGGCACTGCCTTTGGCGGGTTTAACCGCTTACCGGGCTCTGTTTCACCATGGCGAGTTACAAAAAGGACAGAAAGTGCTGATCACCGGTATTGGAGGTGGTGTCAGCCAAATGGCTTTTCTCTGGGCTCAGGCTAAGGGAGCCCAGGTTTCAGTTACTTCCGGGCAACCCGAAAAGCTTGAAAAAATGCAGGAGTTGGGCGCTTTCCTGGGTTTTAATTATAAAGTAGAATGGGCCAGGGAGGCTGCACAACAGGGGGAGTCATACGATCTCATCATTGACAGCACGGGAGGACCACAGTTGAACTCTTTAATTAAATTGGCACGACCGGCAGGAAGAATTGTTTTTTATGGAGCTACCACAGGATTGCCTCCCAAAATAGACTTGTATAGAATGTTTTGGAACCAGGTTACGCTTCAGGGGTCAACTATGGGTAGTGACAAAGAGTTCGTAGAGATGATCGCTTTTACGGCAAAGCACAAGCTGGTGCCTATGATAGATTCCGTTCGACCCTTTTCAGAGGCCCTTGATGCCTTTAATCGTATGGAACAATCCCAACAATTTGGCAAATTGGTGCTATCCCTTACCTAAGCCGGTTATCTGCAATTTACGGGCTTTTTTACTTTTTTATTATTGAGTATCTTCACCCCGAATTTAAAATTCTGAAGAATACTACAACATGAAAATATTGGTTTGTATTACCCATGTGCCGGACACCACCTCCCGTATCGCTTTTACTGAGGGGGACACGAAGTTCGATGGCAATGGAGTCCAGTACATTATTGGGCCATATGACGATTACTCCTTGGCCAGAGCAGTGGAAATTAAGGAAGCCCTGGGAAGTGGATCCATTACTGTTCTAAACGTAGGGCAGGCTGAAACCGAGCCAACTTTACGCAAAGCATTGGCCATAGGTGCTGACGATGCCATACGCATAAATGCGGAACCAACAGACTCATTTTTTGTGGCTAAGCAAATCGCCGCTGTAGCTGCCGAACAGCAATACGATCTCATTTTAATGGGAAGGGAATCTATAGATTTTAATAGCGGTCAAGTCCATGGCATGGTGGGGGCCTTACTGGGAATCCCCTCGGTTTCCCCGGTCATGCAGCTGGATGTGGAAAACGGCATGGCAAAGATGGCTCGGGAAATTGAAGGTGGTAAAGAGTATATCGAAGTGGCATTGCCATTGGTGGCCGGTTGTCAGGAACCTATTGCAGAATGGAAAATACCCAATATGCGGGGAATCATGTCGGCTCGAACTAAACCCATGCAGGTATTGGAACCAGTAGAGGCCGATGCACAGACCACTCTTCAGAAATTTCAATTGCCACCGGAAAAAGGGGCAGTAACCATGGTGGATGCTGATAATGTAGAACAGTTGGTGTCTTTATTAAAGAATGAAGCAAAGATATTGTAAACAGTTATAGCATATGTCAATATTAGTTTTCGTCGAAGGAGACGAGGGTAAAATAAAAAAGTCATCCCGGGAAGCAATTAGCTACGCAGCCGCTATGGCCGACGGTGCAGAAATTACGGCACTGGCATTGGGAACCTACCAAACAGAGGAATTGCAAAGCCTGGGGGCCAATGGTGCCCACAAAGTGATGCACGCGTCTTCTACGCAATTAGATCAAGGAATAATACAGGCATATGCCGGCGTAGTGGCCCAGGCTGTAGAACAGAGCGGGGCTCAAACCTTGATCTTGGCGAATTCATCCTTAGGTGATGCTATCGCTGCCCGGGTGTCCATCATGATCGATGCCAGTTTAGCTTCCAATATTGTGGAGTTACCCGATACTTCCAACGGGTTCACCGTTAAGCGAAGCATTTACACAGGTAAGGCTTTTGCTTATGTGAACTTA
>JAOTYN010000395.1 GCA_029861825.1 Cyclobacteriaceae bacterium | reverse complement strand
CCAAAGTGTGATCCCAGGTAGGACTTGGGTCCGAAAATTCCCAGGCATTAATTAAATAGTCCAGGTTTTCCCATTGGCTGATCAACTGTATCAAGCTGTTTACATCATGATGTAGGCGAATGGAAATAAATGGCAACTGCGAGGGGCCACTCCTATCGGTCGTGATATACCTGAATTATCCATAATTTTAATTGCCGGTATTGATACTTACGGGCAAAAAGGATTGGAGTTAAAGAATCAGGCTCTTTCTGTTACCGCCGGTCTACTCTAAATTAAACACTTTGGCTGCCTCTTCGATTTCATCATCAATACTGGAGTCATACTTGAAACTGTAGACCACCCACTGATCTTTTGGCTTGTAAAATTGAAATATATAACGGATTGGTTGTCGATCGAATTTGGCCAGATAGGCTAATAGTACATAGCTTTGTCCCAGTTTCTTTTCGCTGATCAATTCATGTCCATAATACTCTCCGACAAAATCCAAATTCAACCCTTCCATTTTACTTTTTAAGTTGGCCACTGCGTCTGCAGATCTGTTTATCCATTTATTGGTAAAATACAAATTGTCCAAAGCTACTGAGGCTCCATCTTCTACATAATCATCAAAAAACTTCTCAGCTATTTCTCTTGGTGTATTCTGTGCAAAGCTCACCCAAGATATTAATAACGATAGAACGATTAGGTTGAATTTTAACATTTTCAAAAGGTTTAGATACGAGATTGTAAACTATCCACAATTTAAGAAAATGGATGGATTTCTTACCGATTTAATCAGGCCGGCCGGAAATCACCTTGAGCATCCACATGCTACCAATTCAATCAGGATGCTCAAGGAAATTGGATTAGGAAGCACCGTCAACGAGGGTATGACAATCCCTAAAAAGCTTAGGCCGAACTAATATCGCCCGGCCCTTTTGATTCCTCAATGTTTTAGGCTTTGCTAATCTACATCTACTACCAAAGTTCCGCTCATCTCAGGCATCAATTCCCTTACTTCCTGATCTGACCATTCGGTAAGATCCTGCAACTCTTGGAGCCATTTAGCCCAGCTCCCCTCTCCGTGAATGGAATCAAAGTCCTTGCCCACAGGCAGTCCCTTATCCAGATCGGCCCAGTTGTCAAAACTGGTTACAGAGGCCATATTCCTGCCGGTAGCTGAAGGAAAGGTACTTTGGAAGATGCTTAATTGTCGGTCGTACTTCTTCTCATTGAAGACTTGCACTAATTTGCCGTAATGAGCCACAAAATCTTCGTTTTGTCCCCGCTTTACTTTGTAAAAGCGGATACGGATCTTATCGGCATCGTATCCTTCGGGCACATAATATTGACTGGTCCTACGCCAGTATTCAATATTGGACATTTTTTCTAGGTAGGGCAGGACGTTGTTAGCCCAGTCTTCATCGTGACCGCCTTCCGCAGGGCGAGAGTCTAAATGAGCATAAGTACCAGGTCCCATAACCCATACCATTTGTCCACTGCGCTTGCCGGCCACTACATTCTGAACAAATGCGGCATGGTCCCCTTCGCCGTGATACTTTTTGTTGTGAGCAGCCATGTTCTCGCTTAGCTTGCTTATGGCATCTAGTTTAGGAGTGAGATAAATGCTTTCGTACATGTGTGTTTCTTGATGGTCTTGTCCATAGACCAGAAAAGCCATAGGAAACAGCACCATAATGCTGAGTAATTTTTTCATGATGGTCTTGGTTTAGTGTGTTACTTATATTAAGAATTAATACCATCATTTCCCAGCCCAACTATCATAATTGCTATAAGAGAAAGGATCGCTGTATCATCGAATTGAAGGTGACTACATCCCTTCCATGCTATTGTGACAAAAATCAAATTTTGGCCGTGCCCCTATATAGTAGCTACTTGGGGACCCCGCCCGAGCCCCACCTTCCAGCCGGCCATAGTGAATCCGCTGTTAGCTAAACAGATCTGAATATCGTTTTTCTGCTAACTTACGGGTTGTGAGTATCAGCAAATGAGATTGCCATAAAACATTTAGTATGGGCTAGTTCGAACCGTAGCTAATAGCCCATTTGCCCTGAATCTGAGTGAAACATTAATGTAATAAATCACCATATCCAGTCATTTTTTGTAAGGTCATTCACGGTCATGATGTCAAAACTAAAAATCTTCAGGGGCGAAGCCAGCGAAACCGAATCTGGTACAAGAGGGTTTCTGGAATTCTATTAATTTACTGACAATCAGATATATAAATACTTATCCACAGCCAAGTTATTAACATTAAGCCCATGCCGTAGACAATTCTAAAAGTTATCAACAGACTAATGCTCACAACTTTATCCACAGTAGACGTTAATGTACAAAATCTTACATTCCTACCTCCGGTACAGGATCTTACCGGTCTGCCATTAACTAATCCTCTATTTTTACCTTCAGTTTCAGTGTTAAACTTTCCGGTCGACAGGTAACGTGCCCGCCTTAAGTATCGGACTTCAATCTGATAATATGAAAATATTAGTACGTGCTTCTGTTGTATTGGGGGTACTGGTGTTGATGGCTGTCCATCTTAGTGCAGCGGAGTTTGACCCTACAGCTTCAAAGAGTACTCGGAAAGAACGAAAAGCGGACCGACTCTATGAAGCGATGGCTTACCAATCAGCTGTAGATCTCTATCAGGATGTTCTTAAGAAGAACAGTGATAATGTAAGGGTACATATCAAACTCGCGGAGGCTTACCTAAAGTTGAATGACAGTGAGAATGCAGAACACCATTACCGCAAGTACATTTCAAAAGCAAAATTATCACCTCAAGAGAAATTACGATTTGCCCAGATCCTAATGGCTAACCAGAAACTTACCGAAGCGGAGGTTTGGGTATTAGCTTATCAACAGGACATTCCCCGAAGCAGGGTGGCCGCCAATTTACTTTACAGTATTCGAAATTATGAGGATTATTATTTGGACTCTGCTGATTACCGAGTCGAATCCTTAAGGTTTAATACCAATCAGGTGGAATTTGCCCCGGCTTATTACGATAAAGGGCTAGTCTTTGCCTCTTCCCGCGAGAATGGGATTTCCTTTAAAAAGAAATATCATTGGGATCGCAGCAACTATTTGGATCTTTATCAAGTGGAAATCGCGGAAGATGGCATTTCCAAGCCCACTCCTTTTAAGGACCTCAACTCCAAACTTCACGAAGGCCCGGTTACATTTTTCGATCATGACCGGCAGGCGATTTTCACCCGCAACCATTATCGAACCACCAACCCCAAAACTGGAGATGGGATCAATACGCTGCAATTGTTTCATGCCAGGAGGTCCGATAAGGGGACTTGGGATGAAATCGATCCTCTGCCTTTTAACGGCTCGGGGTTCAGCACAGGTCATCCTTCATTTGAAAATGGCGTGCTGTATTTTGCCTCCAACAAGGAAGGAGGATACGGCGGGGTAGATCTATATAGAGTAAGCTATTCGGATGAAGAATGGGGTAGACCGGAGAATCTGGGGCCTCAGATCAACAGTGAAGGGGATGAGCAGTTTCCCTTTATCCACAAAGGGGTGTTGTATTTTGCCTCTAATGCTCATGGTGGAATAGGTGGACTGGATATATTTAAGGCAGAGGTTCATACTGATGGTACTGTAGCCAAAATTCAAAACCTGGGCTATCCGATCAATTCACCAAAGGATGATTTCGGCTTGATCACCAAAAACGGTTACCAGGGTTACTTTTCCTCACACCGTGGTGGCAGTGACGATATATACAGTTTCGAAATGCTATCTGAGATCCCAGAAGATGTTATCGTGGCTTCCTTAAATAAAGATGATGATATGGAAATGGACCAAATTTCCAAATTGCCGGGTTCCATGACAGAATATGCCTTTAGTTTCGACAACGCCGATATGGTGATTATGGAAGAAGAAGGCCTTCAGCGTATTTACTTATTGGCCGGCGATCAGATAGTTCCGGTATCTACCGAAGAGGATGGAACTTATGTACAAGGAATAAAGGTTGCGGATTCTTCTGATTTGGCGAAGATTCAAGAAACACTGTCGCAACTTGGAGTAACGGTTGGACAGCAGTTCAAAATAAACACCATACATTATGGTTTTGATAAATCAAATATTAACCAGGACGCAGCCCAGGAACTGGATA
>JAOTYN010000394.1 GCA_029861825.1 Cyclobacteriaceae bacterium | reverse complement strand
AATCCTCCTCAGGGGTAGGTTGACAAGACCACAGGCCTAAAAGTAGCATTAGCACCCCAAAAAGCTTACTTAGTATTTCCTTAGAATTTGTCATAGATCTGTTATAGATCATCATTTTAAGGTAGGAAAAATTCAGGATAGATAACAGTCTGGCCGTTTACAGCAGGTAGTCGATAGTGTTTGGGCATTAACGGAACTCCTCAAGGTCAGTTATTCCGAAAAATATCAGGAGATGCACTGAGGTCCAGCTAGACAATCCATGATAAATTGAATGTTGGGTGTTGGATATTCTGTGCACTTAAAGATTCAAAACTTCTTCCCATACCGTCAAATCACCATCATTCAAAGCAGGTTCAATATCCAATAGAAAACACATCAATTCGTAAAGGTGAACGCTTTCTACAGCCTCCATCTCCACACCTTGACGAAATCCCGGGCCAGAGGCCATGAATACACCTCCCATAGCCGTTTCCAGGGGATCATAACCGTGAGTTCCTCCCGTAAATGCCCCAGGGGTGGATTGAAAAAAAGATCTTGAAGAGATGGACCACCCCAGGTCAGCCAGGGCCAGGACCGGAGTGACCCGTTTGTGATCTTGGTAATGCCAATGTTCCGGTAGATCCTGCTTGCGAAATACCTGCCAATTAGGATGTTGCCCGGCCAGACTTTGAAAAACGCTTTCCTCCTCCCCAGTTTGTGGAATCAACTCCAACAACGGTGACCAATTCACTACCTCTACTTGGTTCAAATCCAGATAATCGTCCAGGAAGATGACCCGTTCTCGCCTTATGTCGGTCATTCCATGGTCCGATACAATGATAATATTGATCAACTCCTGCAAGCCCAGGTTGACAATACCCTGAAAAAGTTCATTGAGCAAAGCGTCCATAGCTTCAATTGCTTCTATCACTTGCGAATGATCCGGTCCATTATTATGCCCGGCCTGATCCACAGCCTCGAAGTATAGGCTTATAAAATGAGGACGCGCCCTGCCCCTTTCCATCCAATCCAGGACCTGTTGCACCCGGGCTTGGTCAGTCACAACCCCGTTGAACACAAAATAATCATCCGGACGTCTGCCTCCGATCTCGGCATCCGACCCCGGCCAGAACATGGTGGCACTAGTCAGTCCCTGTCGCTGACAGGTGACCCATATGGGCTCTCCGCCGTACCACTTTCCATCTCGCACCGAAGGGTCACTTAGTGAGAAATACTCATTGAATTCCGGATCGAACATGCGATTACCTATGATCCCATGATCCTCAGGATATAAGCCGGTAACCTGGGTATAGTGGTTGGGAAAGGTTTTTGAAGGGAATACCGGAGTTAAGGCCTGCGTCGTGGCCCCAAAGATGACTATGCTATCCAAAGCCGGAGTATGGGCTTTCCCCCGGTAATCGAAGGCAAACCCATCCAAGGATATCAGCAATACACTTTGATGATCCCCTCGCTGAGATCCTGGTGATTGATCTGATTCATCTTCGCAGGATCCTGCAAGTAGCAGCAGGAGTAGTAAGGAAAATCGAAATATTCGTAACACTTAAGCATTATGTATAGAACTTCAAAGTTACGGATACTAAGTGTCAAAATATGTCCGCATTAAGTAGAGTCCACTGATATTTCTTTAACTCTACCTACTTGACCATCCTGAAGTCTTACCTTGATCCCATGCGGATGCTTTGCCGAACGGGTAAGAATATCTTTAACCACACCTTGGGTAAGCCTGCCGCTACGCTGGTCCTTCTTTAGAACCACCTTCACAGACAGGCCCGGGTGTATGTTTGATCTGTAGTTACCAGAATTGCTCATTAGAAAAGCTGTTTGCAAATGGCCTCAATGTGGCGATGATCTGTTCCGCAACAGCCGCCTACCACCTGTAAATTTTTTAGCTTGTTTTTTAGTTTCATGTAATCACGACTCAGTTCATGTGGATTTCCTTCATCAAGTTCCTCACATTGGTCCAGTTCGGCATGGCTCTTTTTTGAGGCATTGGCCCTTATACCCTGAATACGATCCATCCAATGCGTTGGTTCCTTAAGGAGGTCTATGAAATGACTGGGGTGGGCACAATTGATCATGTAATATGCCGGTTTTTCCCAGGCCTCCCTATCAATTTGTTCAATGGCTTCACCAAGCTCTTGTCCTGAGGGCAGCTTTGAATTAGTTTCCACCGTAAATGAAATCACTGCCGGCACCCCTAATTTAGAACTTGCCTGAACAATACCTAAGGCCTCTTCTACATAATTAATGGTTACTCCGGTAATTAGATCGACCTCTGCCCAGGCAAAACTTTTCGCTTGAGTAGCATGATAGGCTTCGGCTTCGTATACGGACATTTTACTTTCTACACTATATCCATCTCCTCTGGGTCCTATGCAACCACTGATCAAAAAACGGCTTTGCTCACTTTGATAGCTCAGCCTTATGGCTTTCATCATCTCAATGGCTTGTCGATTGGCATGGTCCAATGCTTGAGCATGGTAACCCAAACGTTCGGCCCAATCAGGATTGGCCCTCCAAGTAGGGCTTTCCAATATAAAATTTTTACTGTAGCTATGGGCCAGGGACGCATATCGGTCGTAATATTTTCGCAAGATCTCATAACCGTCACGGGATTTGAGTAGATCAAAAGCCGCAAAATGCGGCAAGTCCAATCCATCATGAAAAATCAGGGTGGTTTCCAACCCGCCATCTGTGATAAACATTCCCTTTCCCTCGATGGGCGAATTAAAACCTCGCCCTGATTTCAAAGTTGATTCCATGGTTGTTTAAAATTTTAGGTTTAAGGTACCAAGGACGTCAACCCCATCGCAAGGTTGGGTAAAGCAGGTATACAATAGGTGTACAGCTAAGAATTTTTTAGAGAGTTTACCCTCTTTTTGAGATAAAGACGGATCAACATGGAAAAAAATATCAGGATCATGGCAACCAAAGCGACCACACTAATGGCCGCCGCGTAATCAGTTTGTTCGGCACTTCTGGCCATCACAATGCCGTAGGAAGCCCACAAAATGACCAGGCCGAAGAAAATATTTCCTTCCTTCAGGATCATCCATAAAGCCAGTGCTGCCACCACTATAATGATCACGCCGGTGAACAATGCCGGGGTTAGCCCGGAAGTGAACAATCCTTTGGAGATAAAGAATATGGCGGTATTAGCTACAGTGGCCACACTGATCCAGCCCAAGTAGACACTGAAATTCAGCTTTTCAAAAAAATAATCACCCGAACCCGGACTACTGCTGCGCACCCTCCTGTAAGCAGCTATTAATAACGTGAGAATAACCAGCATGAGTAACAGGGCTAAGCCAATTTTTAGCAAATGCCAGGTGAAGATCCAAACCGCATTGGTAAGGCAAATAAGAATAAAAAGGCCGACTAACCCCACATCCAGTTGTGCGGGGACACGCAGCATCTTGTAGAGTTGGTAAAATACAAAAAGGACATTTAGTAAATAGATCACCCCCCAAATGGCAAAAGTAAATCCCGCTGGCGTAAATAAGGTGGGATACCGGGCAGATACTTCACCTGTGGTGATATTATTGAGGTAGCCGGCGCCTGCTAAATAGTTTACATACAGGGTCAAGCCAAATACAAGTAATCCAAGTATGGGTAAAAAACGTTCCATGCTTTAATATGGCAGATATTTTGATATAAATCCAAATTTTACTTCCCAGTCATGACCCATAGTACTATTGAAGTGGTCTATTTGTTTTATTAATTGAATCATTTTTTTTACCCCATGCGCCAGTAATACTGTTTTTCATTGTACTGAAGTTGAAGTAATTTAATAGAAACCCTTTGCTATGCCTATTTACATGGACCGTCACATCCTTCCCGGTATTTCAGCACATGAAGCTGCGGAGGCTCATCGTATGGACCTGGTAGTTCAGGATGAATACGGCTGTCGCTGTATGACTTATTGGGTTGACGAAGAGAGAGGCAGTGCTTTCTGTTTAATCGACGCTCCTTCGAAAGAAGCGGTGATAAAAATGCACGATCGGTCCCACGGACTAATTCCGCATCAGATTATTGAAATGAACAGTAAAGCCGTAATGTCATTTTTAGGCCGCATAGAGGACCCCGAGGTAACCGACCTCACGGACAGTTCACACATTTTTAAGGAGCCG
>JAOTYN010000393.1 GCA_029861825.1 Cyclobacteriaceae bacterium | reverse complement strand
CTTCCTTCCTGCAAATTCAATATTTCGTTTTAATCCACTAAACCCTGTTCGCTTTAGTGCACTTTCTTTAAAGATTTTTTGGAACTGTTCTTCACTAAGTTCTCGCCATTGCCTTTGGTCCATTTCTAGTATTTCCGTTAACGGAACAAATTGAGGTTCCCGGTGAGGCTCAGCAAAACGATTCCAAGGACAAACGTCTTGACAAATGTCACAACCAAAGATCCAGTTTTCAAAGGTTCCGGCAAATTGTTCAGGAATGGCTTCCTTAAGCTCTATGGTAAAATAGGAGATGCATTTACTGGCGTCTACCTGGTAGGGAGTGATGGCATCTGTGGGACAGCTGTCCACACACCGTGTACAGGTTCCGCAATAGTCCCCTCCGGGTGTGTCGGCCTGTAATTCCAGATCTGTGATCAGTTGTGCAATAAAGAAGTAGCTTCCCATTTTACGGTTCAGCAAAAGGCTGTTCTTGCCGATCCAACCCAGCCCAGCTCTTTGTGCCCAAGCGCGCTCCATCACCGGTGCAGAGTCCACGAATACCCGGCCCTCCACTGCTCCCAATTCCTCTTTTATGGCAGCAAAAAGGTCTTTTAGTTTTCGCTTAATTACAAAATGATAATCCCTGCCGTAAGCGTACTTGGCAATGTGGAAATTATCAGTGGTGGCAGGGCTCTCTGCGGGGTAGTAATTGTACAAAAGAGTGATGATCGACTTGGCGCCTGCCACCAGTTTCCTGGGATCCAGCCTTTTATCAAAAAACCGCTCCATATAGGTCATGGCGCCCTGCTGCCCGCTCTTCAACCATGATTCCAAACGAGGGGCTTCTTCTTCCAGAAAACCAGCTTTGGATATCCCGCAAAAATCAAAACCTTTGGCCAGTGCCAGGCGTTTAATCGACAACGTTCGTTGTTCCAGCTGCATAGAGCACGTTTATTAAACCAAATATACCATCTATAATATATTATAAATTCTTTTTTGAAGCCTTAAAATATCCTATAATTGTATTGCAATGTCTATGATCAAACACAACAATTCCCGTACCAAATTGATGGCGCATCACCACCATCACCATCATAGCCTATAGATGTGATCCCGTAGACCAGCTCAACTTATTTCTAAATTCTAATTTCATACCCGTGAAGACCATTTTAAAAGTGGCTGTCCAAAAGTCTGGCAGACTTAGTGAGGCATCCCTAAAACTAATAAGCGAATGTGGTGTAAGCTTTCCTGCCCGAATAGCTAAGCTAAAAGCTCAGGCCTTTAATTTCCCCGTGGAACTCTTGTACTTGAGGGACGACGATATACCGGGATATGTAGCGGACAGGGTTTCCGATGTAGGCATCATTGGAGAAAATGTGCTATTAGAAAAAGGCGTAAAGCTTGAGGTCGTACAGCGACTGGGCTTCTCTAAATGTCGCTTGTGCATTGCCGTACCTAAGGATTTCAATTATCAGGGGAATACCAGTCTGCAAGGCTTGAACATCGCAACTTCCTATCCCCGTATACTGGGAGATTACCTGGAGAAGAATGGGGTAAAGGCACACATCCATCAGATAAGTGGCAGTGTAGAAATAGCCCCAAGTATCGGGTTGGCTGAAGCAGTTTGCGACATAGTAAGTACTGGAAGCACCCTAGTAAGCAATGGTTTGGTGGAAGTAGAAACGTTGTTGAAATCGGAAGCGGTATTGGTGGCTCATCCCCATCTGGAAGAGGAGAAGCAGCAAATTCTGGAGCAGCTGTTGTTCCGAATTCGTTCCGTAAAAGCCGCTAACAATAACAAATACATATTACTGAACGCACCCAATGAGGCCATCGATAAAATCACCAGCTTGCTTCCCGGGATGCGCAGTCCTACGGTATTGCCTCTGGCTCAACCAGGATGGAGTTCATTACATTCCGTGGTCAACGAGGACGACTTTTGGGAGGTTATCGAAAAATTGAGGCAAGCAGGTGCTGAAGGAATTTTAGTAGTGCCTATTGAGAAAATGATCCTGTAAGTGTTATGAAGCTTATTAAATATCCCGCCCCAGATACCTGGGAAGTACTCACCGCAAGGCCGGTGTTAACCAGCGAGGCTTTGGAGTCTTCTGTTATAAACATAATGAACCTCATCAGAGAGTTGGGAGATCAGGCCCTGATCAACCTTACCAACAAGTTTGATGGTATCACTCTTAAAAAAATCTATCATCCGGTTCCCAAGACCATTAAAGGTCTATCTGCCAACCTGAAAAGAGCTATAAATACCGCATTCGAGAATATTTCCACCTTTCATCAGGATCAGATGGATTCCGGAAATGTCGTGGAGACTATGCCTGGTGTGAACTGTTGGAGAAAGTCACTTCCTATTGAGAAAGTGGGCCTCTATGTACCGGGCGGATCAGCTCCTTTGTTTTCTACCATGCTAATGCTGGGTATACCCGCCCAACTGGCCGGTTGCCGTCAAATGGTAGTGTGCACGCCGCCCCAAAAAGACGGGACCATTCACCCTGCTTTGATGTATATCGCTCAGCTTCTGCAAATTGAAGGTATCTATGCCGTAGGAGGAGCTCAAGCAGTGGCGGCCATGGCCTTTGGAACCGAGACCGTACCTTCGGTATACAAGATTTTCGGGCCGGGTAATCAATACGTAACAGAGGCTAAACGGCAGGTTGCCGCTAGCGGATTGGCCATTGACTTTCCCGCTGGTCCTTCAGAAGTAGCTATCCTGGGCGATGCTACAGCCCAGCCTAAATTTATTGCAGCAGATCTGCTTTCCCAGGCTGAGCATGGGGCTGACAGCCAGGTGATGTTTGCCACTGATTCAGAACCGCTGATCCAGGAGGTGTTAAAAGATTTGGAGCATCAGTTGATTTCCTTACCTCGCAGGGAGATTGCACAACAGGCTTTGAACCAAAGTAAGATGCTGCTGTTCAAAAACTTGGATGAAGCTATGGATTTCATCAACAACTACGCTCCGGAACATTTTATCATCAATACTGCCGAACCACTCAAATGGGCTGATAAGGTGATCAACGCTGGCTCGGTATTTCTGGGGCCTTATACTCCCGAGTCGGTGGGTGATTATGCCTCGGGCACTAATCATACCTTACCCACTGATGGCAATGCCCGCATGTATGCCGGAGTGTCCCTGGATAGTTTTGTGAAAAAAGTGACCTTTCAGCAGCTAACTCCCGAAGGTTTGAATAACATTGGACCCGCAGTAGAGTTAATGGCCAAAGCGGAAGGACTAGAGGCACACCGGAGATCAGTAAGCATCCGGCGTGAATATCTAAATCGGCAATGATGGAATCCATAGATAACTTGGTCCGGGAAAATATACGTAATCTGATTCCCTATACATCTGCCAGGGAACAGTTTATGGACTATGGCATGACGTTGCTGGATGCCAATGAAAATTCCCTTGGTACCATTGGCTTGACGGAGAATCCCTGGTTACTGCATCGCTATCCCGATCCTTACCAAAGGGCCTTAAAAGAACAACTATCACAGTTGAAAGGTCATCCCCTGAATGGCATAGTACTTGGTAACGGTAGTGATGAGATCATTGATCTGCTTATCCGCACATTCTGTGAGCCGGGGATAGACGAGGTTCTTGTCACCGACCCTTCATATGGAATGTACCAAGTGTCCGCCCATATCAATGATGTTGGGGTCAAAAAGGTCTCGCTCGACAGCAATTTCGATCTGGACCTACCATCGGTACTGGAGGTCATCAATCCGGCCACTAAAATCATTTTCCTGTGCTCCCCCAATAATCCTACGGCCAACTTATTGTCGGAATCCAGAATAGCACAGCTGGCCGATGATTTTTCCGGGATATTGGTAATTGATGAAGCCTATATTGATTTCGCCTCTCAGGAAAGCCTTATCAAATGGTGCCGTCAAAGGCCAAGGCTGGTGGTAATGCAGACCTTTTCAAAGGCCTGGGGATTGGCGGGTATTCGTTTGGGAGCTTGCTATACCTCTCCTCACATCGCCAAATACCTTAACAAAGTCAAACCACCCTACAACGTGAATCAATTGACTCAGCAACAAGCAATAAAAGCCCTGGACCACGGTGGGCAATTGCCCACAACAGTGGAACAGATCTTGCAGCAAAGAGCCCACTTAAGTCGCGATCTGCAGGAAATTGACTTG
>JAOTYN010000036.1 GCA_029861825.1 Cyclobacteriaceae bacterium | reverse complement strand
GAATTAAGCATTTCTTCCCATACCGGCGATGTCCCGGTTCCATGAGCCACCAGTTTATGATCTTCATTTAACCTGCCTACCATGTCCATATTGATCATGGCAGTTACATTTGCCAAATCGATAGTAGGATTCTTCACAAAATAATTGGAACCCCATAGTCCTTTTTCTTCACCGGAAAAAGCGATAAACAACAGATCCTTTTGGAGGTTGCCCTCGATAAACCGTTCTGAAAGTTCAAGCATTACCGCTACCCCGCTGGCATTATCATCCGCACCATTGTGAACAGCGGTGTCCCCCCGGTGTAGCGATTCCATACCGCCGTGTCCCAGATGATCATAGTGGGCGCCGATCACGATCACCTCTTGGGATGGGTTGTCAATGAAGCCCATTACATTGTGACCGAAGATGGACAAGGAGTCGCCTCCTTCTCCGATTTTGGTTTCCTGGTGAGGATTCATGCCTGGCGTCACTTCAAATGTCTGCAAGTACCCTTCTGTACCCTTGGAAGCCAAACCCACTTGCGTCATTCTATCACTTATGAATTCAGCGGCTTTTACTTCGCCATCGGTACCTATTTCTCGTCCGGCCAGGTCGTCACTAGCCAAGAACTTGACGGTTTCCCGCATGTCATTTATGATATTTTCGGCGTTGCGTTCAGGCGCAGCACAACCAAAAAAGGTCATCAGTGCGGTGAGCACAAAAATTTTTTCGAAAGGGAATGATCGGATTAAGGTCATTTATGTATTAGATTCAAAGCTTCAAAGTTAATATAAAATAAGAATATGGATCGCTGTCTCATCTTTCTGGTCTTAATCTTAATGGGCTGTAACAGTTCCCAAAACGATCAGGCATCTACAACCGTTCATGAAACCCCCGAAGTTACCGATACCATGCGCTATCAGGATGAATTCCATTTGAAAAATGTAAGGATGCTCACCCAGGGCGGCGACAATGCTGAAGCTTATTGGAGTTTTGATTCTCGTATGCTAGTGTTTCAATCAACCTTCGAAAAATGGGGAACCCAGTGTGATCAAATATTTTACTTCAATCCCCTGGAAGACGACGCCATTAAACACCGACCAAAAATGATCAGTACCGGTTTGGGGCGCACCACTTGTGCCTATTTTATGCCTGGTGATACCACAGTGGTCTATGCCTCTACCCATTTAGGTGATGAGGCTTGCCCACCCCGACCGGAAAGACGGGATGACGGCAAATATGTATGGCCCATTTATGCTGACTTCGATATCTTCGTTACCGACCTTGAAGGCAATATTCTTAAACAGCTTACACAAGAGCCCGGCTACGATGCAGAAGCTACGGTCTCGCCCCAAGGAGACAAGATCGTGTTCACATCCATGCGTTCGGGAGACCTGGAATTATATACCATGAACGTAGATGGCTCGGAGGTTACCCAAGTTACCAACGAATTGGGTTATGACGGAGGGGCCTTTTTCTCTCCCGATGGTTCCCAACTGATATTTCGGTCCTCCAGGCCAAAAAGTGAAGATGAGATAAAAGTGTACCGGGAATTGCTGGCAGAGGGGCTGGTGATGCCCACTGAAATGGAGCTGTACATCTGTAATGCCGACGGTTCCGATCTTCGTCAGCTAACCGAATTGGGTAAGGCCAACTGGTGCCCCTTCTTCCACCCATCGGGCGACAAAGTGATCTTTGCCTCCAATCATGAGACCGAACGGGGGTTCCCCTTTAATCTTTATCTCATTAATACCGACGGTACCGGTCTGGAACAGGTGACTCACGACGACACCTTTGACGCGTTCCCCATGTTTTCGCCGGATGGCAAGTATCTGGTGTTCGGCTCTAACCGATACAATGGAGGCACCAGGGACACCAACTTGTTTATGACGGAATGGGTGGATTAGGATGATCTAAAAGGATCCTGGGATACTAACTGCCTGGCAAAGAGATTCCCCGAAGTTTCCTGTATAAAGCAATAGCATGCTTGTCGGTAAGTCCGGAAACAAAATCCAGAACATATCTCAACATCTGATACACCGATATCCCAGGCTCCTGCAAGGCATCTTGCAAAGTTTCAGGCAGTAACCTGATGGTACTGATCTGTCTATGGGAATATTTTTCAGGTTGGAAAACCATATTATAAGCTGCCGCGGTGTAGGCCTCTAGTAATCCTCCCAAGACTTCAAAGCCCGCCGCTTCGATCTCCAGCACCATATGGGAGCGATAAAGTCTTTCCAGAGAAACCGTGATAATCTCCTTCAGGACCGATTTACTGTCAATAAGATCGGTCAGTGCCCGGTCAAACTCTCCTCCCAGGATCTCCTTCTCGTTATCCAGAAAAGCCTGACTACATTGTTCAATCAATATCCCGATGGATACCGCTCGCAAGAGACCTATGCGCTGATCCCGGCCTCCCATAGCTTTCAATTTATCCGGCATAAATTTTTCCCCCAGGATCTGAGCAAATAAATCGGTGGTCTCTACCTCACTCACCAAGCCCAGTCGACAACCGTCTTCCAGATCAATTATATGATAGCAAATATCATCTGCAGCCTCCACCAGAAAAGCCAATGGGTGCCTGCACCAGGCCTCACCGGGTACCAGCTCCCTTAAACTCAGGTTGCCCGCCAACTGTATGAAATGATCCTGTTCGGTATGAAAATACCCGTATTTCTTCTGACTTTTACGCTTCTTATCAGGATTGCCTAACTGGGAATGTCTGGGATACTTAGTGAAAGCTGCCTGGGTGGCTTCAGTTAGACGCAATCCTTGTTGACCGGTACTATTCAATATTCTGAAACCCTGGGCATTTCCTTCAAAATTGATCAGGTCCTGCCATTGCTGCGCTGATACATGCTGCTTATAGCTTTCACCTTGAGGGCTAGATTTGAAGAAATCGGAAATGGCATCTTCACCGGTATGACCAAAAGGCGGGTTACCCAGATCGTGAGTGAGGCATGCGGCAGATACAATAGCTCCAAAATCGAATTGACTGTATCCCTTAAGCTCCGGGTATTTTCCCAGTAGAGTCTCCCCTACCCTTTTGCCCAAAGATCGGCCCACACTGGAAACTTCCAGGCTATGGGTGAGCCGGGTATGCACAAAGTCTTGTTCAGGCAGGGGAAATACCTGGGTCTTATCCTGTAATCTTCTAAAGGGATGGGAAAAGACAATGCGGTCATAGTCCCTTTCAAAGGCACTCCTATCGGGGGTGGCGGCATCTTGAGAATCCCTACCGGACAGCAGCTTTATCCAATCCATCGAAAATTATAACTGTCTGAGTAACCTGGAAAGTGAACAACGCTCACTTAAAATTTGGGGTAGCTGGTCAATAGACACCCGTTCCTGTTGCATGCTATCCCTCTCCCTCAAGGTCACCGTTTCGTCTTCCAATGTTTGGTGATCAACCGTAATACAATAGGGCGTCCCTATAGCATCCTGCCGGCGATAGCGGCGGCCGATTGCGTCTTTGACATCCAACTGACAAAGGAAATCAAAGCGTAAAACATCAAAGATGCTTTGCGATTTTTCAGTAAGGCCATCTTTATTGACCAGCGGTAAGATAGCCGCCTTGATAGGTGCCAGAGGTGCTGGTAGTTTCATCACCGTCCGACTACTGCCATCCTCCAGGGTTTCCTCGGTATATCCATTGGAAAGCAAGGCAAGAAAGAGACGGTCCAAACCAATGGAAGTCTCAATGACAAATGGCACGTAGCTTTTTTCCTCTTGTGGATCGAAGAACTGTAGCTTCTTGCCGCTGTACTCTTCATGAGCTTTCAGGTCAAAGTCGGTTCGAGAGTGAATACCTTCCAGTTCCTTGAATCCCATTGGAAATCGGAATTGGATGTCGCAGGCGGCATTAGCATAGTGAGCCAAGTTGAGATGATCGTAAAAGCGATAATTATTTTCTCCAAGGCCCAATATTTGATGCCACTTCATGCGCTTTTCCTTCCATTGTTCATACCAAGAAAGTTCTTCCCCTGGCTTGACGAAGAACTGCATTTCCATTTGTTCGAATTCCCGCATACGGAATATGAACTGACGCGCGATGATCTCATTGCGGAAGGCCTTGCCGATTTGGGCAATACCAAAAGGTATGCGCATACGACCGGTCTTTTGTACGTTCAGGAAATTGACGAAGATCCCCTGAGCTGTTTCCGGGCGCAGGTAGATGAGGTCGGAGTCCTCTGCCAAAGAGCCCAGCTCGGTAGAGAACATAAGATTGAATTGACGTACTTCGGTCCAGTTTCGGGAGCCGCTTAAAGGGTCGGCAATGCCTAATTCCTCGATTAATAGCTTGAGATCACCCAAGTTGCCGGATTCTATGGCTTCTTTGAGCCTCTGGTTTATGTTTTCGACCTTGCTTTGATTTTGCAGTACTCGAGGATTGGTAGTACGGAACTGCTTTTCGTCAAAGTCATCTCCGAAGCGTTTGGCAGCTTTGGCTACCTCCTTTTCGATCTTGGACTCGATCTTAGCCACCTGATCCTCTATTAATACATCTGCGCGATACCGTTTCTTGGAATCCTTATTATCAATCAAAGGATCATTGAAGGCATCGACGTGCCCGGAGGCCTTCCAGGTGGTGGGATGCATGAATATTGCGGTATCTATACCTACAATATTGGGATTCAATTTCACCATAGCTTCCCACCAATACGCCTTTAGATGGTTCTTAAGTTCAACACCGTACTGACCGTAATCGTAGGTCGCACTGAGTCCATCGTAGATCTCGCTGGAAGGAAATACGAATCCATATTCTTTAGCATGGGAAATGACCTTTTTCAACAGATTGTCATCCACTTGACTCATCTTACTTAATTAAATTGAAGCAGCAAAGATAATGAAATTGCATTTCCATGGAACAAAACGGCTGGCTTTAGTTGGGAGTGTGAGGGCCAAAGGTAAGCCTCAAGACGGAACAGGCAGCTTGGTCCGCAAATTTATCCCTGCCCGCGCCCAATAGAATGTTGCGCCAATCTCCCGATTGGGGGGTGCCGGTTATCAACAAATCGTAACCGGCCGTTTCCCGCACAATGGTTTTGACGGGGTCCCTACCTTCCAGGAGCTGGCATTCCATGGGAAAATCATAGGCGGAAGCCATACTGGCAGATTGGGCGGCTATGGCTTCGCGGACTTCTTTACTTTCCTGGGGATCCACTACCCGTACTAAGGTGACCGATGATTTGTAGAACCGGGCGATGTTACCGCACATGGCCATGAACTCATGGTCTTCGCGACCCGGACGTTTGGCCACCAGGATCTTGCGAATATAGCGCACACCTTTGTCCTTGAACAAAGCAAAGTTGCTATTGATCTTGGTTACCAGCCAGCCAATAGGATTTCGGATCAAGAGCCCGAAATTGGCCCGGCCATCCCAACTCATCACCACCCAACGACAGTGGGTTTGATTGCTGATGGTAAAGATGGTCTCCACCAAATCATGGGTCACGGCAGCATCGAAATCTACGTTAATTTCATTTTCAGAGGCCATGGCAGCCACCCTGCGATTGAGTGAGGTAACCGTTACGTCATCTACCAGGAGTGCGTCCAATATGGTTTGATCAGGAACTTCTTTAAGGTGGACCACCTGGACTTTCTGTTGGGGAGCAATGGCAGCGCCCATTTCCACTAAGATTTCGGACGATCTTTCATTACCTAACAGAGGGACTACTACATGGGCTTCAGAGCTTATCCCGCCATCCAAATTGCCATTTTGAGTTAATGGTGGGGTGGTGACTTTCCCGGTATTCTCGCGGTGACGCCGGTTATAAAGCAGGAAGGCCGGTCGGTGTCCGTAAACTTTCAAAACACCGCTTCTTTGTACCCTTGACGAGCCGTAAAAATAATAAACAGTAACTCCCCCTACCACTATAACTATCATTCCGATCAGCGCTAAATAACCCAGGAAAAAAAGTAATACCAAACCGGATACAATACCAAAGATCTGTACGAAAGGATACCATGGCGACCGATAGCTGGGCGCATACCATTGAACGGAGGTTTCCCGCAAAACAATTACAGAACTGTTGACGGCAATGAACATCATTACCATAAAGGCACTGGCTAGTTTGGCGATTCTTTCAACATCCAGAAAAATGATAGCCAGGGCCATCAAGCTACAGGTCAATACGATGGTGACCACCGGTGTAGTGTATTTTGGATGTACCGAGCTCAAGAAACTAGGTAATAACTTATCCCTGCTCATGGCGAAGGGAAATCTGGATCCTGCCAGCACCCCGGAGTTGGCCATAGAGGTAAGTGTAACCACACCCACCACTGCCGCAGCGTACCCAGCAACCTCTCCTCCCAGGTGCAGGGCCAAGGAGTAGATAGGCCGGATATCTACGGAAAGATCAGAAAGTTGGATATTGCCCACCAAAGTAAAAGTGATCAGGCTATAAATTATGGTTATTAAAATCAACGCCAGGATCATAGCCAATGGCAAGTTTCTTCCGGGATTTTTTATCTCTTCTGCCACTGCGGCTATTTTGGTAACACCGGCGTAGGAGATGAAGACAAAAGCGGTTGCCGACAACAGACCCCAACCTCCTTCAGTAACGAAGGGCTCAAGATTTGCGGATTCCACGGAGGGCAATCCGAAGACCATAACCAGTAGTAAGCTCACCAGACTTAGGCTGACCACCGCAATCTGCACCTGGCCTACCTTCTTAACGCCGACAACGTTCAAAATCATAATGAGGAATAAGAATCCCAAAGAAGTGGCTTTCAGAGGCAGTTGGGCCAATACAAATAGATACGCTCCAAATCCCACCAGAGCAAATGCACTTTTTAAAAGCAACGACAGCCATAAGCCGAATCCTGCAATGGTACCGAAGATGGGGCCGAATGTTCGTTCAATGTAAACATAGGTGCCACCGGAGGTGGGCATGGCTGTGGCTAGTTCCGACTTAGATAGCACTGCAGGCAGCACACAAATACCGGCCAGTAGATAGGCGATCCAAATGGAAGGTCCGGTTTTGGCCGCCGCCAGGCCGGGTAACACAAAAATCCCACTGCCCAACATACCCCCTATGCTGATGGCTATAACGGAGGTTAGGTTAAGTCGTCGTTCTAGTTTTTTCATATTTCTCCATCAACAGACCTGTTTCTGCCTACAACCAGGCTGTAGCCTCAATTTCCACCAGATAATCGGGGTCGATAAGTTTGGATACTTCTACCATGGTAGTAGCGGGTTTTACCTCCCCAAAATATTCGCTGTGCGCTTGAGCGATTTGCGGCCATTGGCCTATATCTGTTACAAACATGCGAGTGCGAATAACGTTTTGTAATGTTCCCCCGGATTGCTCCATCACCGATTTTATTTTCTCCAAGATGCATACAGTTTGCAGGTAAGCATCTCCTTTCCCTACTACAGAACCATTTTCTTGAGCTACTGTTCCGGAAATCTCTAATTGATTTCCCATCCTTACCGCCCTTGAATAGCCCACCTGATCCTCCCAAGGTGATCCCGAACTGATATTTATTCTATTTGGCATAAGTCAAATTGATGCTAATATCTTTATCTTTCAAAATAGATTTTAATCCGCCAAGATATGAAGAGTATTTGTGTTTTTTGTGGTTCGAGCTCCGGAAGTTACCATGGCCACGCTCAAGAAGCAGCTACACTGGGAAGGCTGCTGGCGCATAAGTCCATTACCTTGATCTACGGCGGAGCAGCCGTGGGTATTATGGGGGCGGTGGCTAATGCCGCATTGGAACAAAATGGTCGGGTGATCGGGGTGATTCCTGAATTTTTAAGCAAGAAAGAAATACGTCATCAAAATTTGACAGAGCTCATAACGGTGCAAAGTATGCATCAGCGCAAACAAAAAATGGCTCAATTGTCTGAGGGTTTTATTGCACTTCCAGGAGGATTCGGCACTCTGGAAGAGTTGTGTGAAATCCTGACCTGGACCCAACTGGGTTTACTGCTACACCCCGTCGGCATTTTAAATGTAGATGGATACTTTGACCACCTGCTAAAACTATTTGACCATATGGTGGATCAGGGATTTCTAAAAATGGAAAATCGTGAAATGGTGATCGAAAGCGACCATCCGCAAAAGTTGCTAAGCGCCATGGAACAGTACCAGCCCAGGCCGGTGCCCAAATGGCTGGATGTTAGCGAAACCTGACATTGACAGGGTGGTTGATTTTAATAAATTTATATGGATGAACATACCTGATATGCAAAAGGCAATAATTACTCTTGGTTTGGTTCTTTTGTGGGTGTTACCGATGGAAGCCCAACTGAAAGACCAAACCCCATTGCAGGTGGGCTTTTTGATCGTGGATGGGGTCTACAATACTGAAGTGATTGCCCCTTTCGATGTTTTTCAACACACTATTTTCCATGCCCCTCCCGGTATGGAGGTGTTCACCGTGGCACCCACTAAAGATATCATAACCACTTTCGAAGGACTCAAAATACAACCCGACTACGCTTTTAAAGACAAGGACCTTCCTATCATCGATGTATTAGTAGTAGCTAGCGCGGAGCATAGCATGGATAGTGATCTGAAAAACAAGGAAATGATCTCATTCGTCAAGCGCACGGGGGCTCGGGCCCAATACGTATTATCACTTTGTGATGGTGCCTTTGTACTGGCCCAGGCGGGGCTGGTTGAGGGAAAAGTATCTACTACTTTTCCTGCGGACATTGGTCGTTACCGGGAAATGTTCCCGCACCTACAGGTGCGGGAGAATGTCAGCTTTGTACATCACGACAACCTAATCACCTCAGCCGGAGGCGTAAAGAGTTACGATGCGGCCATGTACTTGGTAGCGCTGCTATATGGTGATGAGGTGGCTCGCAATCTCGGTAAAGGGTTAATCATTGAGTGGGATCTGCAGCAGATTAAGCATCTTATAGTTTCACCATAACCATTGAACATATGGAAACCATATCCCAGCTGTTAATTGAAGAAACGCGCTACAGATTATTGGAGGAGTCCATACCCCGTCTAAAAAAATGCCTGGCCAGGATGACTGCTGATGATATTTGGTATCGTGCAAATCATCAGACGGTTAGCGCTGGAAATTTGGTACTACATCTTTGCGGCAATGTAAAACAATGGCTCATTAGTGGTTTGGGAGGCCGTGCTGACCATCGGGACCGGGACAAGGAATTCCAGGAAGAGGGACCTTTAGAGACCCCCGTTTTAGTGCAGATGCTGGACGATCTTAGTTCTGAGATAAATCAAATTTTGAATGAGCTCGACGATGTCGACTTGCAACGAAATCAGACTATCCAGGGGTACCAGGTCACCGGTGTTTCGATATTGGTACATGTAGTGGAGCATTTCTCTTATCACGTGGGGCAGGTTACTTATATGGTCAAATCCAGGAAAGCAGTGGACATGGGGTATTACCAAGGAAAGGATCTAAATCAACTTAATCGGAGCTAGCATGAAAGAACCTCACTTATCATTGGAAGATGTAGTGCTGAGCCAACCTCAGTTATCGGATGCCGAGGCTCTGGCCTCGTTGGCCAACGATAAACGCATATGGAACAATCTCCGGGATTACTTCCCCCATCCATACCAACTGGATGACGCCCGTGAATTTATTGAAACGGTGGCACAGGAAGATCCGCCGCACATATTTGGGATTTATTACCAGGAGCAATTTGCCGGTATTGCCGGACTCAATGCCCAACCCGATGTATATAAAAAATCTAAAGAGATAGGTTATTGGCTGGGTGAGCCCTATTGGGGTAAGGGCATTGCCACTCGGGCGGTAAAACTACTTACGTCCTATGCATTCGAATATTTGGACTGTAATCGTATTCATTGCGGAGTATTTTCCAACAATCCGGCCTCCATGAAGGTATTGGAAAACGCCGGCTTCACCAAGGAAGGGGTTTTTAAGCAAGCGGTTTGGAAAAACGATGATTTTTGGGATGAGCACCGCTATGCACTTATAAAACCCTAAAAACGCTAACTACACCAGTCTACTGTTAATGATCACCTCCGATTGCAGGGTTCGGTGAACCGGGCAACGATCTGCAATTTGTAAAAGGCGTTCCCTTTGGGTATCATCGAGATCGCCGATCAATTCAATTTCTTTATCGATGTGATCCAATTTACTTAGGGCTTGATCCATTTTTTCTGAATCCTCCAGGTGCCTTTTTTCATGTTGCATATGGATGATCACTTCTTTCAAAGGCCACTTTTTACGATCGGCGTACATGCGCAGGGTAATTCCCGTGCAGGAACCCAACGAGGCCAGTAACAATCCGTAAGGAGTGGGACCCAAATCCAGCCCACCCAGCGATTTGGGTTCGTCTGCTATCAGTGCATGAGATTCCGCTTTAATCTCTGTGGTGTAGCCCTCGCCTGTCCTTACTACTACTTGTCGCTCTGTTTCCAGGGTCGGTGAGACCTGATTAATCAGGTAGCGTTGCGCCCAACTGGAGATCAAATTTCCCACATAGGAACTGTCCGCTGGATCGGTCAACAGGTGGTCCGCTCCGTCGAGGCTGACAAAACTTTTAGGGTGACGCGCCAGGGTATACAAGTTGGCGGCATTTTCTATACCTACTATTCGATCCTGGGGTGAATGCAAGATAATTATAGACTTGCTTAAGTCTCTCAGCACCTTGGGCATGGGGTTTTTTTCAAGGTCGTCGATGAACTGCTTCTTAATCACAAAAGGTCGACCTCCAATGTTGACGGTAGCTTGACCACTACGATCAATTTCCGATAACTCTTCCTGGAATAGATGGGCTACGTGCGGTGGGTCGGCAGGTGCTCCGATGGTAGCTACTGCCTTAACCTTAGGAAGGTGAGCAGCCGCTTGAATAACGGCAGCGCCTCCAAGTGAATGACCGATCAAAAGTTGCGGCGGTCGGTAATGCTCCTCCAAATACTCCGCAGCAGAGATCAGGTCACTAATATTGGAGCTGAAATTAGTATCCTCAAATTCTCCCTCGCTCTCACCAAGTCCTGCAAAATCAAACAACAAAACCCCGATCCTATTTTGAGTGAGCGCACGGCTGATATTACGCACAGCCAACAAGTTTTTGGTACAGGTGAAGCAATGTGCAAAAATTGCATAATTTTCGGCTTTGCCATCGACGGGCAACTCTAATCTGGCGCCAAGTTTTAGGCCCTCTTTATTTAGAAATTTTAATCGGATTGGTTTCATTATTTAGTGACTTATAAGTATCATTTAATATAACTTATTTAACCTCTTAGTTAAGAAGACTTTATATAATTTTTTCGACCAAATGTCAGGCAAATCTTACACCATACATCAGTAACGGTGAAGTTACAAAATCCTTCAATACGCCTTGTTTAACAGGTTTTTCGGCTGAAAAATTCCCAATTTTTATTATAAAAACTTAACGAAACTTACTTGCAATCTTAAAGGGATATTTACATATTTGAGGAATAGATTGTTTATTAATCTGTAAGGTTTAAGCTTAAACTTTTTTTGGTCCTTATGAAGTTTTTTAAACCCAAATCGAATAACCTTTTGATTGACCATTATTTTTTGCCGTAAACTATGAATAAGAACCTCGCTGTTCTTCTACTATCTTTCATTTTTCTAAGCTTCATACCCTCCTTTTCTCAAAACCAAAAGCAAACTCAAAAGCTTGCAAATCAGGCCAACAAATATGTAGCTGTAGAAGAATGGTACAAGGCATTACCCATCCTGCGTGAATTAGACAGTCTTAAACCCAATGATCCGGAGATCAATTACAAGTTGGGGTTAGCATATTTTAACACTATCAACAAGTCTCAATCCCTGCAAAGATTTCTCAAGGCCAAGAGGGGCAACTATCTTAGCGAAGAACTGGATTTTTATTTGGGAAGAGCTTATCAGCAAAACCACCAATTCGATGAGGCTGTTTCATATTACCAAAAGTACGATGAGCAACTGGATCTCGGTGATGATCTAGACCGGGCCAGACACAATGAAGTATCCCGATACTTGGAAAATTGTGCTGTTGGCAAAGCTTTACTTCCGGACTCCATTCTGTTACGCATTGAAAATGCCGGCGGCAATGTGAATAGCGTATACCCTGACTATGTGCCAGTGGTAAGTTCGGACGAGAATTTGCTCTTGTTTACTTCGCGTCGCAGCAACAGTACTGGAGGGAAATTAAGCGAGGATGGCCAATTCTTTGAGGATGTTTACTTGTCGACCAAGAATAACAAAGGAGAATGGGGAAAACCGGTTCAATTGGGTAAACCCATCAATACACGAGACCATGACGCCTGTATAGGGTTGTCACCTGATGGCAAGATGCTTTTTCTTTACAAGGACACCGGAAATGGCGACATCTTCATCAGCGAAATAGATGGCAACAACCCTAAGAACTGGGGCAAGCCACAACAAATAGAGGGCGCCATTAACACCGAATACTGGGAAGGAAGCGCCAGCCTGAGCCCGGATGGAAAAACTCTTTATTTTTCCAGTGATCAGGAAGGAGGATACGGAGGTAGTGACATCTATAAGTCTTCCAGACTTCCAGATGGCTCCTGGGGATCACCGGTCAACGTGGGTCCGATTATCAATACCCCTTTTGATGAGGATGCCCCGCAAATGCACAGCGATGGCAAAACCATGTTTTTCAGCTCACGCGGCCATGATGGCATGGGTGGTTACGATATTTTCTCTACCATTCTGGATCCACAAACTAGAAAGTGGAGCAAGCCCCGGAATATGGGTTATCCCGTAAACTCCGCCAATGAGGACATCTATTTTACCTTGACCTCGGACGGATCCAAGGGATACTTCACCTCATTCAGGTACGACAGCTACGGGGAGAAAGACATTTACATCATGCATCGACCAATGTCTTCACCTACCCTGTTTCTTTTTAAGGGGAAAGTCACCGACAAGCTCACAAAACAACCTGTAGGTGCCACCATAACCCTCTTCAACAAGGAAACTAACCAGGTGGATACCGTATCTACTTCCGATCTGCTTACCGGTAGGTTTGCCTTCAATATGTCGTTTGATACTCCTTACAATTTGAAAGTGGAATCCGAGGACTTTCGATTTCACACCGAAGATGTGGAATTCCCTTACCAGGCCGATCTATTTGAGTATATAATGAACTTCTCCATTGAAGGCGATCGTATGTATGTGGTAGAATTGGAGGGCGATACCACCCAGATCCTGGTTAACGAGAAAGGCCGCTTATTTGGTGACAGCACCCCGGTACCGGACTCTGAAAAAGATCCCAGACAAGTAACTGATACAGATCTGGAGCTCTCCAGGAGCGGCAGGGCTATTATCTTGCGAAATGTGCACTTTGATTTTAACAAGTCCACCTTGAAACGAGAGTCCATCAAGACTTTGAATCAAGTTTACAATTTCCTGGCACAGAATCCGGAGTTGTACTTCGAAGTAGGCGGTCATACCGACAATATTGGTAGCAATGCCTACAATCAAAGACTATCGGAAAGAAGAGCTCGGGCGGTTTATAATTATTTGACTACCAAAGGTATTGCGCAGGACCACCTTGCACCCAAGGGTTATGGAGAATCTAAACCTATAGCTACTAACCGCACTCCTGAGGGACGAAGGCTTAACCGCAGAGCCGAGATGAAAAGAACCACCTCTCAGGGTGATTATATCGCTCATCATGGCGATGTGGATGAATCCGAAGACGGATATCTGATATGGGAACAGCTATCGGTGCGGGCTCATTTTGTAGAAAATAAAGGCAATTTTATCACCGAATACAGTAAAGCCAGGCTGAATACTTTGGTCAATATTTTACAATCCACTTATCCGGATTCCAAGGTCATGATCGTGGGGTATGACGATGTTGATGTGGAAGACGTCGGTAAGAAGCTTGACGAACAAAGAGCCGCCACGGTATTCGAATATTTGGTATCTCAGGGCATATCTGCCAATAACCTTATTGCCCGTTCGTATCGCAATATGGGACAATTCGTAGGCGGCGCTGAGGAGCCGCCAGGAGTGCGACGGCGCAAAGTAGAGTTTTATCTTCTTAACTAATACCAATTCCATTTCTTTTTAATAAAACCTTTAAACCAACTACCTTTGTAGGGGTTTGAAAGTGAAGCTATTTTATGAAGTCAAAAATTGGTGTTTTACTAGTGAATCTGGGCACTCCCGATAGCCCGGATACCGGAGATGTTCGTAAATATCTCAGGGAATTTCTGATGGACGAACGGGTCATTGATATACCATACTGGCAACGCTGGCCCTTGGTCAATTTGATCATTGCACCTTTCAGGGCCCCAAAATCAGCAAAGATCTATGGTCAACTATGGCAGGAACGCGGGTCTCCGCTTTTGTTCTACGGCCAGGATGTACAGCAATCGTTGCAGCAAGTTTTAGGGTCCTCATATAAGGTGGTGTTGGGTATGCGCTATCAGAATCCCAGTCTGCAGTCGACATTGGATCAACTGAAAGGATACTCCAAGATCATTGTAATACCACTATTCCCACAATATGCTTCTGCTTCCAGCGGTTCCGTTCAACAGAAGGTAATGGAGATCGTTGGTAGGTGGCAGGCTATTCCCGATATCGACTTTATTGCCAACTTTGTAGAGGAACCCTTATTTATTAGGGCCTTTGCGGAAAGAGCCCGACCGCACATGGAACAAACTTCATTCGATCACTTTGTTTTTAGTTACCACGGTATTCCAGAACGACAAATACGCAAAGCCTCCTGCGATAATTACTGCAAGCTAAATGAAAGCTGCTGTTCTGTGTACCACCAAAAGAACCGGCTGTGCTACCGGGCTCAATGCTATCTCACCTCAAGGTTGCTGGCAAAGGAGTTAGGGATTGGGGAGGAACAGTATACGGTAGCATTCCAGTCGCGACTGGGCAGAGACCCTTGGATCAAACCCTATACTGACGAGATCATCAAGGATTTTCCGGCCCGAGGCATAAAGCATGTATTAGCTTTCTCGCCGTCTTTCATTGCCGACTGTTTGGAGACTACTATTGAAGTAGGTGATGAGTTTCAGGAGATATTCCTGGAAGCGGGAGGTGAGCACTGGCAACTGGTGGAGAGCCTCAACGACAGTAGCACCTGGATTTCTTGCCTGAAAACTATGGTTGAAAAGCACAGTTATTCCCCGGCTTTAACGGAGTAGATCTCTGCTAGTTTATCAACCACGTAGTCAACTTCTTCCTCTGTATTGAACTTGCTGAAGCTAAACCTCACCGAACCCCTTTCGGCCGGTGCCCCCAAAGCTGATAGCACATGAGAACCCACATTACTTCCACTGGAACAGGCGCTTCCTCCGGAGACTGATATCCCGTTAATATCCAGGTTAAACAGCAGCATCTCATTGTCAGCAC
>JAOTYN010000392.1 GCA_029861825.1 Cyclobacteriaceae bacterium | reverse complement strand
TCCGATCTATGGTGTACTTAGAAATGCCGGTACCGAAGACGCCTATAAGACTATTTGTGAAGCATTTATTCCTGAGGTGGATTCCCACATTGAGGTATATGGAGCAGATAATCATTTGAGACTGACCGGATTGCATGAGACGCAGGCCATTGATCAGTTCAGCTATGGTATATCCGATAGAGGAGCCTCCATCAGAATTCCTATTGCCACCGTTGATAACGGATGGAAAGGATGGCTTGAAGACCGTCGTCCTGCCTCAAATGGTGATCCTTACAAAGTAGCTGCACGAATTATTAAAACCGTGAAGGCCGTCAGCGTAACGATGGAAACAGTTTAGTTTTAGATAGATCAAATGAGAAGGGACTTTGTTTTGGCAATGTCCCTTTTTTCTTTCACAATATCGCGCTTGGGTGGCTGATGAATTTGATGTAACTTAAACCAAAATTATTAAGCCATGGAGAAAGCCACTTTAGGAGCGGGATGTTTCTGGTGTATTGAGGCAGTTTTTCAAAATTTACAGGGTGTAGACACTGTAGTTTCCGGATACATGGGAGGTCATGTGCATCAACCTACCTATCAGCAAGTTTGTGCTGGAAGCACCGGGCATGCTGAAGTTGCCCAGATCACTTATGATCCCCAACAAGTGTCTTTTGTTGAACTTCTGGAAGTATTTTGGCAAACTCATGACCCCACTACCTTGAACCGACAGGGCAATGATGTGGGCAGTCAATATCGGTCTGTGGTCTTCTATCATAACCAGGAACAAAAAAGCCTGGCCGAATCCATAAAGCAGAGCCTGGATCAGCAACAGATATGGCCCAATCCCATAGTTACAGAAATCGTTCCACTAGCAACCTTTTACCCTGCTGAGGACCATCACCAGAACTATTTCAATCAAAATAGCGCTCAACCCTATTGTCAGTTTGTGGTGAAACCCAAAGTGGAAAAGTTTAAAAAAGTCTTTGCCGGAAAGTTGAAAAAGCAGATTATTAAATAGAAATTTGGTTTAAATTATTGATTTACAATGCGATAAATCTATTTGATTAATTATCACATTAATATTTGAGTAAAGGATTTATTTTTTGAAGCAAAAATTAGCACATTTGTATATGCACCATCCAATAAACCGCCGAAGCGGTCGTTTTGAAAGTGTATTTTTTAGAACATGAATTTTTTAATTAAAACCAGCAATTATGTTCACGAACAAGGAAGATTATAAAGCCAGTGAAATCAGTAATTCCAGCAATACCATTAGCAGGGAAACTTCCATTGAGGGTAATGTGGAAACTTCTGGTAACCTTAGGATTGAAGGTAAGATTTTAGGTAATATACGAGCCCAATCCAAAGTAGTGCTGGGAACTTCAGCCAATGTTGAGGGCAAGGTCTTTGCCCAGAATGCCGACATTGAAGGTACCGTCAAGGGTACTTTGCAGGTAGAGGGATTGCTTACCCTAAAGTCCAGCGCTAAGATCAAAGGAGATATTCAAACGGGCAAACTGGTAATGGAGTCAGGGGCTAAATTCGATGGTAAGTGCAAAATGGGCGCTTTCAAGAACCCCGGCGACCTTTCTACGGTGGGTAATAAACAAACACCCGTCAAAGAGGCTACTACCAAGACCCCAATAGTTCCTCCCACCAAAGAAGCAAAACCCAGTTTGACAAATTAATGGCGGGTATTCCTGTCAAACGCTGGAATTGAGTATTTTAGCTTGACCTAACAGGGTCAAGTAGTCATGCCTATTCCAAAACAACCTGAACTAAGCGATATTTTAAAGGCTGGAAACCAGCCACCGGGAGAAGTCATTGGTTCTTCCAGGGCTGGAAAGAAGTTACTGGCTTATCATTTCGGAGAAGGATCCCTGAATGTTAGTTTAATTGGAGGGTGTCATGCCGATGAACCAACAGGTCCCATATTCCTGAATCACTTGGTTTCCTATCTGTCAAACCTGAAAAGTGATGCTCCCTTACTTCGTGAAATAAGTTGGTGGATTGTGCCTCACGTTAATCCGGATGGGGCTGAAACCAACAGCCTATGGTATCATCACAACGACCATCAGTTCGACTTGGTAAAGAATTTAAAGTTTTCCATCCGGGAATTACCGGGTGACGATGTGGAATTCGGTTTTCCACTAACACCAAATATACCAGCGCTCAGACCGGAAAATCAAGCGGTTTATGATTTTTGGAAACGAACGCCTGCAGGTTTTGACCTGCATGTTTCTTTGCATGGAATGCTAACCGCATACGGTCCCTGGTTCCTTTTGGATAAGGATTTTGTAGCGTATTCGGCCGACATGATCCATAATTGTCAGCAAAAAGTGCTGCAAATGGGTTATCAGTTGCACGACGTGGACAGAAAAGGAGAAAAAGGGTTTTTCAGACTAGCGGAGGGCTTCGGATCAAGGCCTGACAGCAAAGCTATGAGGGATTATTTTTTAGCGCTTAATGATGCACAGATGGCCTCCAAATTCCACGCCAGTTCTATGGAAAGCATCCGTTCCCTGGGAGACAATTGTTTGACCTTGGTGACTGAAATGCCCTTATTCATAGTGCCCCGCATTTCCCATAACCTGGAGTGGCCCGATCAAACCCTAAATTCCTGGAGTCAGCAATTTCAACATTGGAAGCTGCTACTGGAAAAAGACCAGCTTACCCCTTCACAGCTCAAACGGGAAGCTGCCGCCAAAGGCCTGGTGGCAATGCCGGTTCAAGATCAAATGTATTTACAGTGGTTCTATATTTGGTCGGGGATTGAGCAATGCCTTCGCAAGGATCGTGGCGATTAGTGTTTGATTTCCTATAAAAATTTTTCTTATTGGGGGTCATGTCTATGTTCGGATTAAAAAATAAAGTTGCCATCGTGACCGGAGGTTCTTCAGGCATAGGGGCAGCCATATGTGATACCCTAGCCCAACAGCAGGCGGAAGTGATCAGTTTTGATGTGCAAGGAAGCGATAACAACCATAAGATCGTTGACGTATCCCAACAAGAGCAGGTTAAACAAGCCGTAGGGGAGGTGATCCAACAATTTAAGCATATTGATATACTGGTGAACAATGCCGGAGTATCGCTGATAGGTAACTTAGAAGAAACCAGTGAAGAGGATTATGACAGAGTGTTTGATGTAAACACGAAGGGGGTTTACAATTGTATGCTCGCGGTAGTTCCTTATATGAGAGCTCAGCAAGGCGGGGTTATCATAAATATGGCTTCAGTAGCGGCCAGCGTGGGGATATCCAGAAGATTTGGTTATTCCGCCACTAAAGGTGCGGTACGATCCATGACCTATGCCGTGGCCAAAGATTATCTTGAACATAACATCAGATGTAATTGTATATCACCGGCACGGGTACATACCCCATTGGTAGACGATTACTTAACCCAAAATTATCCCGGCCGAGAACAAGAAATGTTTCGTGAATTGGCCCAAACACAACCTATCGGGCGCATGGGCACTCCCCAAGAAATAGCCGCCCTAGCTTTATACCTCTGTTCCGATGAGGCATCGTTTATAACGGGAACCGATTACTTTATCGATGGAGGATTCATAAAATTAAACACTTAAAGCAATATGAAATTAATTCGATTCGGAGAAAATGGCCATGAAAAGCCGGGTTACCTGGACGATTCTCAAAATCGCCGGGACCTTACAGCATTTGGTGAGGATTTTGACCGGGCATTTTTCGAATCAGATGGGTTGAGCCGCTTGGGTGAATGGCTTTCTGACAACCATGAGCCGCTGCCGTTGGTCGATCCACACGTGCGATGGGCACCTCCAATAGCTGATCCGGGCAAGATCGTTTGTGTGGGACTGAACTATTCCGATCACGCCACGGAAAGCGGCATGGAGATTCCCCAAGAACCGGTGCTGTTTTTTAAATCCACTACTGCCATCTGTGGACCCTACGATCCTATCCTGTTACCTCCAGACAGTAAGAAAACGGATTGGGAAGTGGAGCTTGCGGTAATAATAGGGAAGCAGGCCAGCTATTTGGAAGAATCACAGGCTTGGGAATCAGTAGCCGGCTATTGTATCCTGAATGATGTCAGCGAGAGGGCTATGCAGCTAGAAGGTACCGGACAATGGGTGAAAGGCAAGAGTTGCGACAGCTTTGCCCCATTAGGGCCCATGTTGGTTACACCCGATGA
>JAOTYN010000391.1 GCA_029861825.1 Cyclobacteriaceae bacterium | reverse complement strand
GCGAGAACCTAACTCCAGTGCAACTGATTTAGTGAATCCGATGACTCCGGACTTAGAGGCCGCATAATTGGCCTGCCCAGCGTTTCCCTTCAGACCTACTACCGATGTCATGTTGATTATAGACCCCTGCTTCTGTTTCATAAAGGTTCTGGTGGCGGCTTTAACCGTATTGAAAACCGACTTTAGGTTCACATTCATGATCTCATCCCATGATTCCTCGGACATACGCATCAATAAATTATCCCGAGTGATGCCGGCATTATTAACCAGTATGTCCAGGGATCCGAAATCTTCCACCACTTGTTTGATTAGGTTATCTGCAGCATCAAAGTCGGAGGCATCGGATCGATATCCTTTGGCACTGACACCTGCAGCCTGTAATTCTTGCTGAAGGGCTTCACCTTTTTCCACACTTGACAGGTAGGTGAAGGCCACATTTGCTCCCTGTCGGGCAAACTCTTGAGCTACCGCCCGTCCTATTCCTTTGGAAGCCCCAGTTATGAGAGCGGTTTTCCCTTCCAGTAATTTCATAGCGACATTATGTTGACGAGCCTAAAAATATACCATTCCGCAACCAAAAAAAAATTGCGACGATTTTTGTAAAGCCATCCCCGGTTTATGCTCGATCATTCTGCATAATAGGGATTTTTTTGTCTGAACAAATGGGTTAAATTTGCATCCGTTATCAATCTGGAAATTCAAACCTATTAAATATGGCATCTAAGTATGATTTGATGGTAATCGGCAGTGGGCCAGGAGGTTATGTGGCAGCTATTCGTGCTTCCCAATTAGGAATGAAAGTTGGGGTAGTAGAGCGGGCCGAACTTGGGGGTATATGTCTGAACTGGGGGTGCATCCCTACCAAAGCCTTGCTCAAAAGCGCTCAGGTTTTTGAATATATTAATCATGCCGAAGATTATGGCATTGCGGTCAAAGATGCCAAGGCCGACTTTACAGCCATTGTTAAGAGAAGCCGGGGTGTTGCGGATGGTATGAGCAAGGGGATCCAGTTTCTGTTCAAGAAGAACAAGATCGATCATTTAGTGGGCCACGGGGCACTGGGTACCGCTAAAACGGTAGAGGTTACCGACGATAAAGGTGCTAAAACCGTTTATGAGGCTAGCCATATAATTGTGGCAACCGGAGGAAGATCCCATGAGCTGCCCGGTATGCCTATCGATGGCAAGAAGATCATTGGATACCGCGAAGCTATGGTTTTAAGCAAGCAGCCAAAAAATATGGTCATAGTGGGAAGTGGTGCCATCGGGTCAGAGTTTGCTTATTTCTACAATGCCATTGGAACCGATGTGACCCTGGTCGAGTACCTGGATACTATCGTACCGGTAGAGGATCAGGAAGTGAGTAAGCAATTAGAACGCAGCTTTAAAAAATCCGGAATAACCATAAAAACTAAATCGGAGGTAACCTCCGTAGACACCAAAGCTAAGACCTGCAAAGTCCATGTGAAAACACCAAAAGGTGAGGAAGTCATTGATACGGAGATCGTATTATCGGCTGTAGGCGTGGCGGCCAACGTAGAAGGCATTGGATTGGAGGAAAAGGGCATCGCTATGGATCGCGGCAGAATTTTGGTTGATGATTATTACGCCACCAATCAGCCGGGTATCTATGCTATTGGTGATGTGATAAAGGGTCCCTGGCTGGCTCATGTAGCCTCTGCTGAGGGTATTATATGCGTTGAGAAGATCGTAGGATTGAATCCTGAGCCTCTGAACTATAATAATTTGCCGGGCTGTACCTATTGCAGCCCTGAAATAGCTTCGGTGGGTTATACGGAAAATGCGGCCATTGAAGCGGGATATGAGATCAAGGTGGGGAAATTTCCTTTCAGCGCCTCCGGAAAAGCCAGTGCTGCGGGCAGCAAGGACGGATTTGTAAAGGTCATTTTCGACGCGAAATACGGAGAATGGTTAGGAGCACATATGATTGGAGCCAATGTAACAGAAATGATCGCTGAAGTGGTGGCAGCCAGGAAGCTGGAAACTACAGGTCATGAAATTATTAAGACCGTACACCCACACCCCACCATGTCCGAAGCGGTGATGGAAGCTGCGGCAGCGGCCTACGGCGAAGTCATTCACTTGTAAAAAATAAGGACCCGGTTGCATCCGGGTCCTCCAATTGGTCATGGCCTTGTCCACTAACTATGCCAGACTGCCGTTAATTAAATTGACCGCGAAAAGTAACCTCTGCAAGTAATTCTTTTTCAATGCTAAGGGGCTTTTTTTAACTTTAGCCTATGAAAATAGGTAACCGGCATTATCGTACTATTTGGCTGGACCCGGCTGATACCACCAAGATTTGCATCATTGATCAACGCAATCTACCCCACGAATTCACCCTGGAAACCATATCGACGGTAGCGGAAATGTGCACAGCCATTAAAGACATGCATGTGCGCGGGGCTGGATTAATAGGCGCTGCTGCGGGTTTTGGGATGTACCTGGCCGCTTTGGAGGCATCTGGTGAGCCCGATTTCTCTAGCGTTATTCAACAAAGAGCAGAAATATTATTGAGATCACGGCCCACCGCGGTAAACCTATCTTGGGCGGTACACCGTCAAATAAAAGCCTTGAATGAAACGGAGGGTATAGCACAGAAAATTGCCGCTGCATTACAGACCGCTCAGGATATCGCTGACGAAGATGCGGAACACTGCCGAAATATTGGCATGCACGGATTGCCACTAATAACGGAGATCAGTGAACGAAAATCAGGAGACCCTGTAAATATTCTTACCCACTGCAACGCCGGATGGCTGGCTTTTGTGGATTATGGTTCTGCTACTTCCCCTATCTATCGAGCTCATGACCAGGGAATACCAGTGCATGTGTGGGTGGATGAGACCCGTCCCCGAAATCAAGGCGCCCGGCTCACCGCCTGGGAATTAATGCAGCATGGGGTTCCACATACGGTTATTTCCGACAATGTCGGTGGACACCTGATGCAGCATGGACAGGTTGATATGGTCATGGTAGGTACTGATCGCACCACTTATACCGGTGATGTAGCCAACAAGATCGGCACCTATTTGAAAGCCTTGGCGGCGCATGATAACCAGGTCCCGTTTTATGTAGCATTGCCCAGTTCCACCTTTGACTGGACCATAGAAGATGGAATTCGCGACATTCCCATTGAGCAAAGGGACGGTGCAGAGGTCAAATATATACAGGGTTGGCATAAACAGCAGCTAAAGCAGGTTCTATTAACCCCTGATTCCAGCGAAGCCGTCAACTATGCCTTTGACGTAACACCTGGACGGCTCATTACCCGTCTCATCACGGAACGTGGCATCTGCGAGCCAAATGCACAATCCATTTTGGAACTGTTCCCCGAAAAAAGACCCCAATAAATGGAGGAAGGGTATATAAAATTCCAGCAGCATTGGAACCGCACCCCTCTTTCCGAGGTAGTGCCCTGGCATCAACTTGAGGTGATCAGAGACCAGTTATACGTTCGCAAATTGATTGGTGCATACCCTGATGGAGTAGGCTACGGCAATGTAAGCCTTAGGTTTCCCCCGCATTTTCTGATCACTGGATCGGCCACTGGGGGCATTTCAAAACTAACAAAAAACCATTTTGCATTGGTAACGGACTATAAGCTGAAGGAGAACCGGGTGACCAGTGTGGGAATGTCTCCCGCAAGCAGTGAGTCCTTGTCGCACGCGATGTTTTATGGTTTGGACAATAACATAAATGTGGTCATACATATCCATCATCAGGGGTTATGGAAAAGCTTGTTAAATGAGGTTCCTACCACCGCTCAAAGTGCCGGCTACGGAACTCCTGAGATGGCCGCAGAGATCAAGCGCTTATATGAGCAAGATGAACTAGGCGATCGCAAAATTGCCGTTACGGCAGGACATCCCGAGGGGATCTTTACTTTTGGCAAAAATCCCCGGGAAGCACTTGCGGTATTGGATCGGTACCTGCTTTAATCGTTATTTAGAGGCTAATTCCACACTGCGTTGGATAAATTTGGTCAGAGAAGCTCCTTCCAACATGTTTTGACTCAACAACGCCAGGTCGTAAGCTTGCTTGGCAAATTTTACGCGGGTGTCCTCCCGTTTGGCTTTTAAAATTTTGGCACTCATGGGATGGTTGGCATTAATGGAAACATTAAAACT
>JAOTYN010000390.1 GCA_029861825.1 Cyclobacteriaceae bacterium | reverse complement strand
CACCATCTTCAATTCAGATCATGGAAATCTGCCCGACAGCATGATAAATTCTAGATAATTTTCGTTATTGGTAATTCCCGCAACCAGCGGACATTCGTAATTCGTAATACGTCTTTCGTAATTAACTAGATATGGAAACTGCAATCTTCACCTTACTAGGTACTTTTGTGGGTGGCCTGCTGTCTTACTTCCTGCAAAGACAACGTTTTGCCCAAGAAATGGCCATCAAACAAGAGGAAAACAAAACCGAGTACATGGCGGAAAGCACCGTCAAACATTTTCTCAGTCACCAGGCCTATACCGACCGCTCCTTTTCTACCCTGCAGAAGCACTTAGGTGGGTTTGAGGACGATGAACTGCGAAAAATCTTAGTCAGGGCCGGGGCTATCCGCACTTACCGGGACGACGGCACCGAATGGTGGCGGTTGTTGTCAAGAATGGATGAGTACATTGAGAGCAAAAGACGGTAGACGGTCAACGGTTGACGGCTGACGGTAGACCCCTCCGAACGCCGCATGTCTTCATGGACGTAATGGCCCTACTTAGCCACTTCGGCCAAGGAAACAGGGAGGGTAAGATCTCAGCGTTATAAATTTGTACGGGCAGAGAGCTACTTATCGAGTCTTATTTGCCTTAATCCACCAGCAATTTCATCTGACTCCGACCCTCTTTGGTCTGCATGATCAGAACATACATCCCTTCAGACAAGTTGGCATCAAGACTATACTCACCTACTGGCAGCAGTTTCCAGGCCTGTTCAAAATGCCTCCTGCCCGCGAGATCCACAATTTGCAACTGTAACTGTTCCAGGGGCTCGGATGTCAGCAGGTTAAACCTTCCATCATTGGGGTTAGGATAGATCTTCAGGCTGCCAGTTTCAAACTCTGGCAGTGTGGTACAAACTTCTTTTGTTACAGTAGTAGTATCGGTAGCCTGACAACCATCCGCGTTGGATACCGTTACCCAGTAATCGCCTCCCTGGGTCACATCAATTGAAGCGGTAGTGGCTCCAGTGGACCACTCATAGGTCTGGTAGCCGGCACCGGCATCCAGGGTAAGGGATTCCCCTTGGCAAACCACCTGATCCGCTGGTAGATCGGGAGGTGTAAAATCAAGAACTGATACATAAACACTGTCTCGTTTTTGTTGGCCGGTAGAGTCCGTGATGGTTAGGAAATAGAATTGTGAACTGTCGGTTTGTGCTTCGATGGAGGCGGTGGTGGGACCGTGGTCCCATTGGTAGCTAAAGCCGCAGGCGCTGCCGTCGTAGGGTTGGACTTGCTTACTGGTTGCCGGGCATACCGATATAGTGTCTGCTTCCAGGAAGTCGATAGCATCGAAATCACAGTGACTGTATTTGGTCAGAAATACATCGTAGGAATTGATAAAGGGATCATTGGGATCCGGGGTAGGAATTAGCACGGTGTCCCCAAGTTCGTAGTCCCTTCGAAAATATCCGGTTACCACCAGGTTATCAAACTGATCCAGGGTGAGGTCAAAGGCGTCCGTACGCTCACTTTGTTGGGCAATGCCCATAGCTTCAATTACGTTGCCGGCAGTATCAACTTTAAAAATCACCTCATCGGCATCGGTGAGATCAATCCCACCTAATATCACTTCGGAGAAATCGGCCATTAAATAAGATTCACCTTGATTATTCATATAGGCTGCTCTCAAGGAGCTCATATCGTTGTTGTCGCTATAGGCCCGTCCCCATAGGGCACTGCCGCTAGCGCTGAACTTAACCAGAAAGGGTCTGAGGCCACCAGTAGTAACAGGTATTCCCCGTACGCTCAAAGCACTTGATTGACTGCCGTAAATCAATACATGATTTAGGGGGTCGATAAATACATCAGCGGCTCTCATGCCTTCATCTGGTGAAGTTATTTCCAAATCCCACAGGGGAACTCCCGCAGAATCGGTTTTCATAACCAGTATTTGATCATTATTGGCACTATGGTCCCAGTAGGTGGCCGCTACTGCCAAGTTTCCATCACTGCCCACATCCAGTATGCCATTGAAACCGTCACCGAAGATACCGGAAGACGAACCAGGGCGGACATTGTGATAGGATTTCACCCATGTAAATTCCCCCATTAAGGAATACTTAGCGATAAACAGTTGACCAGCACGTTGCTGAAAAACGGTGTCTTGAAACTCCATTCCCTCACCGTATCGGCCTGTTACATAAAGATATCCTTGAGGATCTACCTCCACGTCCGAACCCCAGTCATTTTCTGGACCACCTTCTGCCTGTCCCCACCTGAAATTGAAATCAGAATCATAACTGGCGATGAAATAGTCGTTCGACCCCTGGGTAGTGAATACACTGTCGCCTAAGGTTATAGTAGAATTAAAGAAACCGGTTATGTATAAGTTATTCTCTGCATCAACAGCCATAGAGGAAGCAGGGCTTTGGTAGGCCCAAAGTAACTCACCTGTTGGGGAGTATTTGGCTATGAAAGATTGGGTTCCGGTTGGCGGCAACACCTGATCCCCAATCAACAGGCTGTCGCCATAAGTACCGCCGATATAAATATTATTTTCAGAGTCTGTCACCACCACATTACCTCTGTTGGTGCCCAGTCCGGCCCCGGCTCTGGCCCAATCTACCGCATATTGGCCGAAACCCGTCAATGGTAGCAGCAACGCTAGGCAAATCATCCAAAGCTGAATGGTTGTCATTTAGGGGTAATTTTCCGTAAAGTAAAGTTGTCTATACAGGCCCCTGGATAAAATGACGTTTGTCAAAGGACAAGCTAACTTATCATAACCAAAAACTCCGGATTGAATCCAGGGCTATAGATCATAATTCGCTAATCGAAGTACGGAGTTCGAAGTTCTATTTGGGGCTCAATCGATAGGCCACAAATACCTGGAACACCCGGTTGCGGAATTTGCGGTTTCCCTCATCATCGATCAAGACGTTGGAGAGTCCGGTATTAAAATTGGCCCCGACACCGATGATTTCATTGATATGATACTCGGCGCCGAAATTGATACCAATATCGGTTTCATTGAGCAAGGGCTCCCGGTTGCCTTCTGCGCTCACCAGTAGCCCCAGCTGAGGCCCTGCAAAGACATCGAATTGCTCGGCTACGTAGTACTTTACTACCACCGGGATATTAATATAAGTGACGTTTACCCCATCCCATCCCTGGAATGACAACTGTACTTCGCCTTGGATATCCATATTATCACTGAGATCGGTACGTATAAATCCACCCAGATTTGCTCCTAGCTTGCTGCTGCGGTCGTCATCGTTGACCACCCTAACCTTAGCGATGTTTAAGCCGCCTTTTACTCCTAATTCCCAGTTTTGAGCTTGTAGTGGGGAAAAGATCAATATGAAACAACCGATAAAAAATGAAGTTTTCATATGCTTAGATAAAAAAGTGAACTACAAAGAACGCAGGTTTTTTTATTAAAACGCAGCCTGTAACCTGAAAAATGCCGGGATATGTAAGAAAATGCATCATTTTAAGGTCATTAACGGCATTTAACTACTTCAGGAGCCATAAAAAAGGCCAACTCCGGAAAGTTGGCCTTTTATGGCTAATCGTGCAAAATGCTTACTCTTTGTTGAATCGCTTGATTTGACTTTTCTTATCAGTAACCATTTCCATCAGGTAAACTCCCTGTTGCAAATTGCGTACGTCCACGCCTTCAGCATCAGGTGTTACCAGTACCTCTTTCATCAAGGCCCCGTTCAGGTCATAGATCCTAACCCGTACCGGGGTAGTATCGCTAACCTTCACCTTTAAGGTTTCCCTTACCGGATTCGGATAGTATTGGATGCTTTGGCCGATATTAATACTTCTGCCATTGGCATTGGAAGAAGCGGCCGCTCCAGTGGTGAAGGTGATGGTAGTGGTTCCGGAAGGTCCACCTACCAAGCAATTATTCCTGATCACAAAGGTGTAAGAAGTATTGGCAGAAAGCCCGCTTATCACCGCGGAGTTGGTAGTGGAAGTGCCATTGGTCCATCCGCCACCTGAAGCCAATCGATAGCGATACTGATGAAAGTTCAGTTGCGCTGGATCTACCGCATCCCAAACTATGGTTGCCCCTGATCCTGTAATGGCCGTGGCAGTTACATTCTGAGGTGCCACATCGCAATCTTCAAATGTGCCTCCACCTCCAGTGGTGGTG
>JAOTYN010000035.1 GCA_029861825.1 Cyclobacteriaceae bacterium | reverse complement strand
CTGGTGTTCTTTAAGAAGGGAGATAAGGAGCTGGGGATTCAACAACTTCAGGAAGTGGCCAATAATGCTTTCTACACCCGAACCGAAGCCCAATTCTTTCTAATGCGCATTCTGGCGCTGGAACAACAGGACCTGATAAAGGCGCTTCAAGTAAGTCAATACCTGAATCAGACCTTTCCCGATAACTCGTATTTTCACCGGTTCTATGCCCGCTTGCTGTATACTACCGGACGGCACTGGCAAGCTGAAAAAGAGTCATTGAACATACTGACTAAGATCGATAGCGGCATGGTGGGGTATGGACCCGTTTCAGGTCGCTATGCCAGCTTTTTCCTGGGACAGATCTATGTCAATAAGAATCGCTTGGATGACGCCCAAATGTACTATCAAAGGGCGGTCTCCTACTCTGAGGATTCAAATGATCTGGAATCTGGTTATTATCTTTTTTCACTGATCGGCCTGGGTGATATTGCCTACCAAATGGGCAACGTAAGTGGAGCCAAATTGTACTACAAGAAAGCCAAAAAACAGGCCAAAAAAGGCCATCCTGCCCACAAGCGTGCCAAGGATCGCATGAAGCAAAAGCGCACCTAGTCTTGAAACAGGGAGAGAAAATTCTCCTGGTTGGACTGAACTGAATAACTTGTGATTACCTTCATCCTGGCGTTTTGACCCAGGTAGGTCCTTCGATTTTCGTCCTCAAGCAACAAAGTTAGACTGGTAATCCAATCTGCAGTGGATTGGCACAGCAATCCATCCTTACCATGCTCTATGATATTTTTGTTAACACCCACGGCCGATGCCACCGCGGCTTTCTCCAGGGCCATATACTGCAAGATCTTAAATCCGCATTTTCCTTGGGTCCATGCATTATCGGTAAGCGGCATAATTCCGATATCAAAAGTATTTAACTCGGCGATCTCGTTTTCCTTATTCCAGGGTATGTATTCCATGCTATCAAAATCAAAATCCGGAGGTTGATTGCAGATTATCTTTAGCTTAAACCTAAAGTTCCCGTTCATTTCTCTCAAGACAGGAAGAATCGGTTCCAGGTATTCCAGGGTTGAATGGCTGCCCGTCCATCCGATCACTGGGATAGAATTATTTGCGGGTTGGGGTAGGTGATAATGCTGAGAGTCGATTGTGGTGGGGTTAACCGTAATGTTTTGATTGAATTTGCTAGCGAAATCAGCCAGATAAGGATTGCCACAACTGACCCTGTAACTGTACTGACACAGGGATTTTATCTTGCTGGTCGATTTAAGAATGCTCCAACCGGGATGAGCCGAAGAGCGCTTTTTAACCCACAATGCATCGTCAAAATCATATATGATCCTTTTACGGGCGATTTTGGCAATCCACCAGACCATCCAGGCAGGGCCCAATGGGGTTATTTCACGGTGGATAAAGATCCATTGATAGGGGCCAAGTCGAAACAGCCACTTGATACGCTTAAGATAACCTTTCAAATAACCCAGGATCTTCCGTACTGAGGCCCCATCATGGTATAGAATTTTCCAGGTGGAGTAATTCAAATAGGGCACCGAGTGGTATTCAATCCCTTTCGACCTCAACAATTCAAAGTATTGTTCAAATCGAAATCGTTGGGAAGGCGCTTCGTCTACAGGATAAGGAATAAGAAATAATACTTTCATAGCACGATTCACCAACCAGTTGTAAGTATTCGCAGGGCGTTTGGGATTAGGAGAATTATATGTGTTATTTTAGCGGGCAAATAACCCGACTTGATTCGCCAATTTAATCATTTCTTCAAGAAAATTCTCCTCACCATTCGTACCCAGGGTAGCTTTGGCAGGAATTTGGCGATCACTGCCTTTGGGAATGGATTTGGTTATGCCATCGGCTTGCTGCTTACCCCCATTATTGCCAGAATCTACGAGCCTTCAGCTTATGGCCAGTTCGCTCTGTTCAATACCATGGTGGCCAACCTTTCGCTAATCGCCACCTTGAATTATCACAGTGCTTTTGTACTTACCAAGACCCGATCGGAATTATCACACCTGCTGAAACTGACGGTAGCCATTGTATTGATGGTAAGCGTGCTTACCCTGTTGGTGTTCCTTATTTGGGGCGGTTCCATTATGGCCTTTTTCAAAGCCCCCGGACTGGTAAAATGGGCGCTTATTATTCCCATCATGGTATTTTTTGTGGGGATCAACCGTTGTCTGGAGTATTCCAATGTACACGAAAAGAAATTTCCTCAAAATGCCAAGGCTAAAATGAGCACCATTATCTCCGCCAAAGTATTCACCATTGGGGCGGGATTACTTACAAAAGGTCAACCTATAGGATTGATCGTGGGGGAAATGACCAGCAAACCACTGGGTTCAATTCTACTTTATAGTAAATCATTCTTGGCCAGTCTTAGGTCGCCTAGTGCGCACAGTCAGATCATCAATGCCGGCAAAGAATACCGGAACTATCCGGGGTATATTTTGCCGGCAAATTTAATTCAAGCCGTCAGCAAGCAGCTGCCCATATACCTACTGTCATTCTATTTTGGTTCTCAGATCACCGGATGGTTCAGCTTAGCTAATACTACTTTGAACCTGCCCATTTTACTGATGGGAACATCAGCCGCTTACGTGTTTTATCAAAAAGCGGCAGAGACCTACCATGAAAAACCCCAGAACCTGGCAGAACTTTCCAATAAGCTATTTAGTTCACTTTCCTTTTTAGGTATCATACCCTTTAGTGTGTTGTTTGTATTTGGCGATGTGCTGTTTCGAGTGATACTGGGAGATAACTGGGAAACGGCGGGCAAATTGGCCAGCTACCTTTCGCTTTTTGGCTATATGCAGTTTATCAGCCTATCGATTGGGTCGCTGTTTCGCATACTTCGTAAAGAGCGTCTGCAATTCCAACTTAATTTAGCAGGAGCCATCATATTGACATTAGGGCTCTTTTTTGGATTATCCCTCAATGACTATACCGCGTTAGTGATCATTTTTTCAGGGATCGGAGTACTCTTTGAGCTGGTTATTGTTTCTGTGGTGTTCTTCAATATTGGTTTTAGCCCATGGTATGTTATTCAGAGAACCCTGGGTTACTTTGTGGTGGTGGCTGGGATCTTGTACTTTATTCGCTGGTGGTGGGGATAGAATCTGCCGTTTGCCTTCCTGATGGCGAAAGGGATTTACTATCTTTGACCTACACCTGATGATGGAGAGCCAAAATCCTATAAAAGTCCTTTTTGTTAGTTGCGCGGGACCACCGAAAGGTTCTCCAGAGAGTTTACAGGTAAGTAAATACCTGAAGTACCTTTTGAAACAGGGAGGACTTTCACTGACGCTGGTAACCGAGAAGATACCGCAGAGGAACTTTGGTTGGCGCACCCTGGAGCAGGAATACCAACAAGTCTTGGAAAAGCTCGACCAGGTTATCGCTGTACCCGTTTATTACCACCGTCTGGTTTTTAGTCTATGGAAAAAGGTAAGTCCGGCCACCTTTTACCGGCCCGATAATGAGGCATTGTTTGTCAGGTCTTTCAAGAAAGTGATCAGGTCTTTATCCGATAAACCCGAGATTATCTACAGCCGTTCTACTCCCTTCAGTTCGGCAGTGCTGGCATTGCGACTGAAACGACATTTTCAAGTTCCCTGGGTGATGCATCTGAGCGATCCCTGGGTGGAATCTCCTCATATCCAGGTTCCATTAAAGTATATGGATTATCACCAGCATATGGAAAATGATTGCTTTACTATGGCCGATTGCCTTAGTTTTACCAATGAAGAAACTAAGCAACTATATGAAGCTAAGTATCCCCAACACCGGCATAAAATGCGCTGTTTTCCCAATGTATTTGATGATGACGCCGTAAATCCCTTAACCAGTGCCGGCAAGCAAAAAATACGGATAGTTCATACCGGCAATTTTTACGGGGTCGGACGCAGACCCGGCCCCATTTTAAAGGCCATACAGCAACTGGAGAAAAAATACCCGGACCTTGCGCAAATCATTGAAGTATTATTTACAGGCTTCCAGCATGAGCAGGCTCATACAGATTTTGAGAATTATCCATGTAATAGCGTGAAACACTTGGGAGTGATATCACTTCCAGAGGTAACCGAACTACAAAGAAGTGCAGACCTGTTGGTGCTCATTGATTGGGAACTCCCTCAGGAAAAGGCCGTGTTTCAATTGTCCAAGACCATGGATTATCTGGCTGCTCGAAAGCCCATCCTAGCCATTACCACCAAGGGAAGCACCGTCTTTAAAATGGTGCAAGATCAGCATGGAACATGCCTGGAACACAACGATCACCGGGGTATTTATGAAGCTCTGGAAATTTTAATTGACCAGGGCCGGTCCTGTCCATTGCTGCAAGCGGCGGGGCCACTGGATCGACAATATGCCGCCAGTGTAAATGCGGAGAAACTGAAGGATTTATTTCAGAAGATGGTACAACGATCTCCTAGTTCAGTATCCTTATGAGAATACTGTTAAGAGGATACTACGGTTTCGGAAACTTAGGTGATGACATCCTCATGCTTAGCTCATGTGAAATATGCAGGCGGCATTTTCCTGATGCGGAAATAGACATTATGACGGCCAGCAGTTCCGCCGGTTACGTATTATCACTGACCAAGCACCAAGTGGTGAAAGTAGTGCCACTTGGCTCGGAGCCTCCCGCTCAATTGATTATTTTTGGCGGTGGCGGGGTATTTTATGACTACCAAAAAGGTAATATGGCCTATCGGCTATTAAATGCTACCATAAAGACTATGGGAATTGGCAACTGGTCCAGGTTACTTTCTTTTTACCGCGGTTTGAAAGGTTGGGAGGTCAACCACAGGGCCTGGCGTGTAGGGTTGGGCATTGGGGTAGGATCTTTTACCTCAGATTCCAAAAAGTACTACCAGAAGGTTGCGGAAATGGCTCAGTTTGACTGGCTTTTATTGAGAGATACTGCCAGTTATGAATCAATAAGAGCTTTGAAGCTACCCTTAAACCTACGACCAAGCACCGATTTAGCCTTTATAAAAGAATATTGGATGCCGGAAATTGAGACCCCTAAGGATCCTCTAAGTGTTGGTTTTGTTCTTAAAAACTGGCCTAGCCATCCTGAATATCTGGCGGAGTGTCGCCTGGCAGCGGCCCAACTCACAGAAAAAGGATTCAGGGTCACTGTTTTTCTATTCGAAGCTGTGCACGATGATGCGTTAAAAGACCAATTTGCCGATTACACCGTCAGGATCTGGGATCCTCACCAGATGACTTTAAAAGGCTATCTTTATCATTTAGCCCAACAAAGTGTGGTGATAACCAGTAGAGCTCACGGGACCATCTTAGCGGGGGCCTTTGGCATACCCGCGGTATGTTTGGGAATCGAGCCTAAGCTGAAAACTATTTATAAGATGTTCCCCCTCACAGGCCTATATTTGGATCTTCCGTTATCTTCCACTCAGATCTTAGCATCTGTGGACGGAGCACTTCAGTACAGCACTTCAGATGTGGAACGGGACTTCCGGCAAAATCGCGAAGTACTGATTCAGGACATAACTGAGTTGATGCAAGCCTATAAAAACTATGCAATGGCTTAAAAAATATATGAGTAAGAAACCCTGGGGCCCGGTACTTCGAAAATGGTATCAGGGAATAAGGCCGGACGACGATTGGTCATTGAGAATTTATCGCGACCAGCAACGGTTACAGCAAGTGTTACCAAAGTTGATCCGCCATGATTCGAATTGCTTGGATGTTGGAGCCCATCAGGGAGATTTTTTGCAAATGATCCTGGACTTGGCACCAGCCGGAAAGCATTGGGCTTTTGAACCGCTGCCCCAACTGTGTGAGCAGGTAAAAGCCAGATTTCCCGCAGTGGAAGTTCGTGAAATGGCGCTGGCGGATTTTGAGGGGAGCGCTCAGTTTAAATGGGTTAAGAATGCCCCGGCCTGGAGCGGTCTGGAGCTCCAGCAACTCCCTGTGGAGAGCGAGGTACGGGAAATCCCCGTTGAAGTCCGTAAATTGGATCAGATATTACCGCAGGGGTACCGCACGGATTTCATCAAAATTGACGTGGAAGGGGCTGAGTTGCAAATGCTTGAAGGGGCTCGTGCTACGATTGAAAAGTTCCAGCCGATCGTCCTGTTTGAACACGCTGCCATTCACAATCAACATTATGGCACCAAACCTGAGGACCTTTATCAATTTTTTCAAGACTGCGACATGGGAATCTATAGAATGGATCTGGAGCTAAATTATGGGATAGAGGAATTTAAGGCGATCTATCATATCTCCCATCAATCGAACTACGACAGGACGGCCGAAACCAATTTTATCGCCATGATGCACCCCTAAACCCCAAATTGTAAAACCTTGGCCGAAAAGAAGATTTTAATGATCATCCCGAATCTGGATTTTGGCGGAGCTCAACAGAGCTTCCGAAGTTTGGCCAATGGGTTGAATGAAAGCCACCAGGTCATTGTTTGTGTATTCAACACTTTTCAGGGAGTGTCGTTTTCATACGATCCTGAAATAATCGACTTAGAAATACCCGGAGGTAACCACTGGTTATCCAAAATGTATAGATTTTATCAGCGTTGGCGGGCGGTACGACGGCTGAAGAAGCAGTTGGGCATCCAAACTTCGATCAGTTATTTGGAAGGGGCCAATTACCTCAATGTATTGAGCCGTACTGGAGATCAGGTGGTGATCAGTGTGCGAGGATCACAATATCACGATGAGACCATCGGTGGAGTTTTAGGCTGGCTTCGCAGGAATCTCTTAATTCCTCTTTTGTATCGACGCGCCCATAAGATTATTGCCCTTAACCGAGGGATTAGTAGGGAATTGACTCAAGGGATGGGTTTTCCCCAAGACAAGGTATTGGTCATCAGAAATTTTTATCAAATTCCCTATCTGGAAAATAGTGCTGCTGAAGCCTTGGAGCAGGAATTCACCTCAATATTTCAGGGGACGACGGCGGCATATGCCGGCAGATTAGCCAATGGCAAAGGGATACGCCGTATAATTGATGTGTTTGAAAAACTGCTTGTGATCCGTCCTGAATGCAAACTTGTACTATTGGGCGACGGCCCTCAGGAAGCACAGTTAAAGGCCTACGCCCGGAGCGTGACTGATCAAGTTTATGCACATGGCGAACAGCACTTGGAGGAATTAAAAAGCGCTAAGATAATTTTTCTGGGTTATCAGGAGAATCCATATAAATTCATAAGTAAGGCCGACATTATGCTAATTGCTTCTTCCTCGGAGGGTGGCCCCAATATTTTATTTGAATCCATAATTTGCGGTACCCTGGTTGTCTCGGCCGATTGCCCCTATGGTCCTAAAGAAGTATTGGCCCCGCAATGGGGAGATCAAATCGTTTCAAAGCCTTTGGTCGGTGATAACGGAATACTTTTACCCATGTTGGATGAGAATAGTAAATTGGAGGACCTTCAATTATGGGCACAAGTGATATTAGAATATATGACTAACCCGAAGGCCAGACTGGCTATTGAAAAGCGCGCCAAGATTTGGGTGCGAAAATATTCACAGGAAAGTATATTGCAGAAGTGGCAAAGAGTAATTTAATCAGGGTATTCGTTATTGAGAACTCCACCCAGGTAACCGGTGCTTTTCGATCCACTCATACCTTTTGCCAGAGTCTGTCTTCCGGATTCGAATTTCATTTAGGTGTGCAGGAAGGATGCTGGAGCACCCATCAGATTCCCAACAGTACCGTTCACCCCTTTAAATTTTTGGAAATAAGCCGGTCATTTAGGACCATATTCTACCTTCCTAAGCTGCTTTACAATACCATTAAGCTCAACAGGATTCTAGCCAGACATTCTATAAAAGTGGTCCATGTGGGCGATCTCTATAACATGCTGGGGGTAATGGTTAAAATTCTTAATCCAGGCATTAAGTTGATCTATCATGTAAGGTTATGCCAGTCCAGCTACGTGAGTGTGCTTTATAAATTTTGGATCGGCTTGATCAAGAAATATGCCGATAGCATCGTAGGCGTATCACAAACCGTTGTGGATGAGGTTGGGGAAGATCCCAAAACAGGGGTCATATATGATGCCTTGCCCGCTCATTGGTTAGTATCTAAGGCTGAGCCGTTGTCTGCGGACCCTATATTGTTGTTGTACGTAGCCAACTATGTACCGGGAAAAGGACACCAGTATGCCCTGGAAGTACTTCAAAAGCTATCAGCAGTGGGTAATCGCGTGCATCTGAAATTCGTGGGCGGCGATTTAGGTAAATCCCGCAACAGGGCTTATTTGCGCAGGCTTGAGGCCCGGGCAAGAACCCTGGGCATAGACCATCAGGTGCAATTTGCCGGGCCTGTTGATGAGATTCGCCAGGAAATGCGCCAGGCCCATATTATTTTGAATTTTTCAGAATCGGAGTCATTTTCCATGGTATGCCTGGAGGCTTTGGCCTGTGAGAAACCAATTATTGCTACCCGGTGCGGAGGGCCCCAGGAGATCATTCGTCATCAGACGAATGGATGGTTAGTGAATAATAAAGATGTAGGGGACATGACTCAAGCGGTGTCTCTTTTAGTTAAGGATCAAGAGATGAGAAAGAGATTTTCCTCTAATGCGCGGCTCGACTTTAAGGATAAATTTAACCTAGAGGTGCAGGCCGACCTTTTGGCAAACATCTATCTGAGCGAATAGTTCATGCCTAGCAATTACCACGACAAGTCTTTAGGCCATTGGGATTTCAGCCACCTAGATGTAGAAGCAGCCCGCACCGTTTCCTGGTTGGCATAATACTTTATGAGAATAATCCCGGTAAGATAGAAGGGTAGCAATTGAATTTTATAGCGAACCAGGGTTCCGAAATTATAGCTATTCAGCCCTACCGCGAAAGCTAGTATCACCGTGAACAAAAAGCAAAATGAAATAATGGGCTTATTGATGATCAGGTAGATGCTTTTAAAAATTCCTGGCTTGAAGAATAGCGAAAGAAAGAAAATGGTAAAGACCAATGATTCTAAGGCCGATAGTAACATTAAGGGATTAGCAACCTCCCAAAGATAGGGCCTAAAAAGCGTAACATTGATTGCCTGCGGGGCCTTACGCAACATACTTTGAAAACTGCCATCCAATTCACCCAGATAGTAACCTGAGCCGTCTTGCAGCTGACTGGTCCGGTAGAGGTACTCCGCATTGATCTTAGTTCTTTCGCCCAGCCGATCGATGTCATATTTAATGTCGCCTTCAGTAACATTTACCGCAGCCAAAAAGGCAAAACCAATTCCCAATATCAGGATCAATGGTTTTAAAAGTAAGGCGGCCAGGCGGTTTTTAACTCTGTTGCTATTCTCTAAGAAGACCCATAAAATGGCAGGAGGTAGAAATGACAGTAGTATATAGATCTTTATCTGGTAGATGAAATAGAACGAAACCAGAATGGCAATAGCGGAGGCAATAGGTTTTTTCTTTTCGATCAGTCCCTGGTAGAATCCATAAAAAAGCCATCCCAGCGCTCCTAAGGTAACGGTATCTTTCATCAGGCCCGATCCCCAGAAGAACACCGAGGGCAAAAAGAAAAGCGCCCAGGCAATGGGCTTGTACAGAGTAGGAAATTGTTTTGTGAAAGTAGTATAGGCGGCCCATAACCCGGTGAAACTGAATAAAGCGAAAAGAACGGCCACTGAAGAATAAGTGTTGAATGTAAAAATTCCGAAGAAAGCGGCCATCTTGATAACAAAGTATTCTGTGGGGGACTTATACCAATAAATATGTTGGGCATATTTAAAAGTTTCCGGGTGAAACTCCCCGTTACTAAGGAATAACTTGATGCCATCAGGAGGGGACTCATAAAACGCCTGGAATACTACCGAGCTTTGTTCAAAATAGTTATAGGTATCACCCCCGCTGTAGTAAAATTGATAAATTACCCCAAGCATGATGGCTCCGAAAAGCTTGAGTAATAAAGCCGGCATGAAGATAGCCTTAGTTCGTTCATTAGTAAACCTTTCCCGCGATAAGTAGGCGACACTAAGTATGAACAAAATGACCAGGGGGGTAACTACTAAATCTTTTAGCTCCATTTGCTATTAATATAATAGGGCGGCTCCCGTAAAATTACACTAATATTATTATTTTGCGGTTGAGCGAATATTGTTTTCTATATGCCTTTAAAATCCAAATTAGATTCTATCGATCGAAAGATCCTGGGTATTTTGCAAACCAATGCTAAGATAACCAATGCCCAACTTTCCGTGGAAGTCGGATTATCTCCGGCACCCACTTTGGAGCGGGTAAAGAAATTGGAAAAAAGCGGTGTAATAAGAAGCTACCACGCTAAATTAGATGAACATAAAATCGGGCTGGAGGTAAGCACTTTTGTTCAAGTTACCCTTACCGGGCACAACAAAAAGAACATTGAAGTATTTATGAAGGCTATTGACAATATTGATGAGGTAATTGAGTGTCACCACATAACCGGTAGAGGAGATATTTTGCTAAAGGTGGTCACTAAAGACATCGCTTCATATCAGGAATTAATCCTGGAAAGGATTAGCGAGATAGAAGTGGTTGACAATCTCCAGTCGATGGTGATCTTATCAACCTTGAAAAACAGTCACTATCTGCCTATTATTGATGAGCATGACGGTTAAGGAGAAGAACATAATACTGGAAGAGGAGCAGATCTTGCAAAAGATTAAACGTATGGCCTATCAGATATTTGAAAGGAACGTTGAGGAAAAGCATATCATTATGGTTGGTGTGGTCCAACAGGGTTACCATTTGGCGGAATTGCTTCATGCTGAGTTAAAAAAGATAGCTCCATTTAAGATCACCTTAATAAAAATGTCACTGGATAAGGTAAACCCTGTAAACAGTGAAATTCGAGTAGATCTCCAGGACAGGAGCATCCAAGGTACACCAGTGATCCTGGTAGATGATGTTTTAAACACCGGCAAAACCATGGCGTATTGCCTAAAGCCTTTTTTGCAGAAAGATTTGAAAAAACTGGAAATTGCCGTACTGGTCAATCGCAGTCATAAACAATTTCCCATATCCGCCAATTATCAAGGATATGAGCTGGCTACTACCATCAATGAACATATTGAGGTAGTTTTAGAAAAGAAGGCCAAATATGCCTATTTGAGATAAAGCGCATGAAAGTAGCATTTTTTCTATAAAATGTTAGATTTTTCGGATAAAATGTGTAATTTTATACTGCCTATCAGAGCCTAACTTCAATTTTTTAAGCCAGTTAGTACACATGCCTAAGATTTCAAATGTGCCAACGAATCTAGAAAAGGAAGTGCAGCGTTTGCGCCAAGAGGTAAAAATGCTGAAAGAAAAGGATCGTAATAACCGGGAAAGACTTCAGGAGTTGGATCACAAGTTGATCAGCTATGAGTTGGCTGCCAGTGGTGCCAATGATGGCTTGTGGGATTGGGATTTGGTCAATGATGAGCTTTTTATCAGCTCTCCCTGGTTAAAAATGTTGGGTTATGACGATACGGAGTTCCCCAATATTAGAGGTCTATGGGAATCCCTCTTACATCCCGATGATAAAGAAAAAGCTGTTAAAGCTTTTCAGGATTGTGTTAAAGGTAATGCAGAGTACTACGATATCCAGTTTAGGCTCAAGCACAAGGACGGCGACTATCGCTGGATCCATTCTCGTGGTACCGTATTAAAAGATGTTAAAGGCAAAGTGCGCCGGATCTCCGGATCTCACACCGACATTACCAATACCAAGTTTACCAAAGAGGCATTAGGTCAAAGTGAGCTTAAATACCGGAATCTTTTCGAGAACTCTTTGATCGCTATGTTCCGCACTTACGCCCGCACCGGCGAAATTATAGATGCCAATGCCAAAATGTGGGAAATCCTGCAGGTTGAGCCCCAACCAGGCATTACCACCCTTCAATTCTATGTGAATCCCGAGGACCGTGCCAATCTTCTGAAAGCCCTGAAACAGAATCAAAAAATTGAGGAGAAAGAGATCCAACTAAAGCGGGGCGATGGCGAGACCTTCTGGGCCTCGTTTTCGGCGGTATATTACCAGGATGAAGACATTATTGAGTGCGTACTGTTAGACATCACTAAAATCAAAGAAAGCTTCTTTGATTTGCAGAAACTCAATTATGAATTAGACAACTTTGTCTATCACGCTTCCCATGACCTGCGCTCTCCGTTGCGTTCTATAATGGGTCTTTTAAATTTATTGAGGCTGGAAGATAGTAACGCGGGTAGGGAGAATTGCATCGAGATGATCGAGGGCAGCATTAAGCGCTTGGACAACCTGGTAATCGATCTATTGCAGATTTCCCGGAACAGTCGCGTGAATAATCCATTGGTGGAGATTTCATTTGTCACTGAAATAAACAACAGCATTACTAATTTTTATCATGTTGAGGATTCTGAGGACGTTAAGATCATTACTAAAATATATCAGCCAGTAGCCTTCACCTCAGATCTTACCCGTGTGCGCATAATATTAAATAATCTCATATCCAATGCCATAAAGTACCGCAGCTTAAGCCGAGATCAGTCCTTTATCGCCGTGGAAGTAGTGGCCACCCAGGACAAGGCCATAATTACCGTGGAGGACAATGGGGAGGGAATACCCCAAGCTAAACTTTCCAGTATTTTTGATATGTTCTTTAGAGCCACCGAGAACAGCCAGGGCAGTGGCTTGGGACTTTACATCGTTAAGAATGTTGTCGATAAGCTGGGGGGCAAAATTTCCGTAGACTCTAAAGAGAATCAAGGTACGGTATTTAAGGTCGAACTACCCAATCAGCAGTCCCATTCTTAGCGCAGGTATTTCCTTAAGGGTACCTATGCTTACTTTTTGATTTTATTTTATATTTTTGATGCCTAACCCGACCATCATGTCACAGCATCAATCCGAAATCAAAAGAGTAACCACTCACCAATTACAGGCTATGAAAAACCGCGGCGAGAAGATTTCCATGCTCACCGCCTATGATTATTCCATGGCTCGTATATTGGGGATGGCGGGGATTGATGTCATCCTGGTAGGAGATTCTGCATCTAACGTTATGGCCGGGAACGAAACCACCTTACCCATCACTCTGGATCAGATGATCTACCATGCAACTTCTGTAGTGAAGGCTATAACCAGACCTTTTGTAGTGGTGGATATCCCTTTTGGGTCCTACCAGGGTAATTCCTCGGAGGCTTTGCGGTCTGCTATACGTATTATGAAGGAGAGTGGCGCACATGGGGTGAAAGTTGAAGGCGGTGAGGAGATCAGGGAATCGGTGGTACGGATTCTAAGCGCGGGGGTACCGGTTATGGGACATCTGGGATTGACCCCTCAATCTATATTTAAATTTGGCACCTATGCCGTAAGAGCTAAGGAGCAGGAAGAAGCGGACAAACTTATTCGCGATGCCAAGATTCTGGAAGACTGCGGCTGCTTCGCAATAGTCTTGGAGAAGATCCCTGCGGAATTGGCCAAGAAGGTAGCAGAAGAAGTTCGTATTCCTATCATAGGTATCGGAGCCGGACCACATGTTGACGGCCAGGTACTGGTGATCCACGATATGTTGGGCATCACCCAGGAGTTCCAACCAAGATTTTTGCGCACCTATGCAGATTTAGATGCCATTATGACCAAGGCTTTTACCCAATACATCGAAGACGTAAAAAGCAGTGACTTCCCCAATGAAAAGGAGAGTTATTGATCCTGGTCGACAGCTTGTAGTTGTGGTCCATATTTTATTATCTTCGCCTCTCTGTTATTCGAAAACACAGCTTAAAATAATTTACTAATGATCGAACAAAAAATCACCATTGAAAATGGTAAACTTCAAGTTCCTGATCATCCGGTTATTCCTTTTATTGAAGGAGACGGAACAGGAGTGGATATATGGCCGGCCTCGAAATTGGTATTGGATGCCGCAGTTGAAAAAGCCTATGGCGGTGCTAAGAAAATAGCCTGGAAAGAAGTACTGGCGGGGGAGAAATCCTATACCCAAAACGGTAACTGGCTTCCCGATGAGACCCTGGATGCCTTCAGAGAGTACTTGGTAGGTATAAAGGGGCCACTGACCACCCCGGTGGGAGGAGGTATTCGTTCCCTTAACGTGGCCTTAAGGCAAAAGTTGGACTTGTATGCCTGTGTACGTCCGGTACGCTGGTTCGATGGTGTTCCTTCACCTGTAAAAGACCCTAGTACCACCGACATGGTTATTTTCAGAGAAAATACTGAAGATATTTACGCGGGGATCGAGTTCCAGGAGGGAACTGACGAGGCCGATCGATTCAGTAGTTTATTCCGGGAAGCTTTTCCGGAAAAGTTCACAAAGGTCCGCTTCCCCGGCACTGCGGGATATGGAGTGAAGCCTGTCTCCAAGGAAGGTACCGAGCGCTTAGTTAAAGCCGCTATAGATTACGCATTTGTGAAAAAAAGGAGCTCGGTTACCCTGGTGCACAAAGGAAATATCATGAAGTTCACCGAGGGGGCGTTCATGGACTGGGGCTATGCCCTGGCCAAGAGAGAGTACGGTGCCCAGGACTACCAGGGCGGCCCTTGGCAGATCATAGAGAAAGACGGCCAGCAGTTGATCATTAAGGACGTCATAGCCGATGCCTTCTTGCAACAAATCCTTACCAGGCCTAAAGAGTATGCGGTAATAGCCACCTTAAATTTAAATGGTGATTATATCAGCGATGCCTTAGCTGCTATTGTAGGAGGAATTGGTATAGCTCCGGGAGCCAACATCAACTATGCCACCGGCCATGCCATTTTTGAGGCCACCCATGGCACCGCACCAAAATATGCCGGTCAGGATAAAGTTAACCCCGGTTCAGTGATCCTTTCAGGAGCTATGATGCTGGAGCATTTAGGCTGGGATGAAGCAGCCGCTCTGATATATAAGGGATTAGAAGCCGCTATAGGTGCAAAACGCGTCACCTATGACTTTGAAAGGCTAATGGAAGGGGCCACATTATTAAAATGTTCTGAATTTGCCCAAGAGATCGCCAGAAACATGTAATGATAATCCAAAAGAAAAAGGCCTCTTCAGAGGCCTTTTTTATGAGAAGGAGACTACTATTTATATCCGTAGGCAATGCCCGATTTAATACTGCGATTCACCCTGCGGATGCCTTTATCGCTGGTCTGGGCTTGCAGGTAAATGATATGGGCGCCCAAAGCGGCGGCAGTTCTTTTGATCTTTCGGGTCGCTTTAGCATCGATTTTTTGGGAACCGCTGAAAATGGTAGTGGCGGTAGATTTTTCATAAAGCTCCCCTTTTTTAGCTAGTCCTTCCACATCTTCGGGCACATTGGTAATCGCCACTTTTTCCCAATCCCTTTCACCATTTACGATGATCTTTCTGGAG
>JAOTYN010000389.1 GCA_029861825.1 Cyclobacteriaceae bacterium | reverse complement strand
AGCCGTGATCTTTTTGATTTGCACAGGTCTGGGCAGTATGATAGCGGCATCAGCAGCACGCAAGGTAATACTTTGGGTAGCCCTAGCCGGTTATTTGGTGATAGCGCTGGCGGGAGATCTGTTACCTGGATGGACGGCCTTGGTACTGATCGTTCCAGTCAGTATTGCCACCGGCAGTTTTTTCCCCTTACTCTTTGAGCGAGCCGCCAAGAACCCTTTGGGTGTATTTGCACTGGATGCAGTAGGGGCCGGCGTAGGATCTTTGCTGGCAGCTTCAATCCCTATCCTGTTCGGATTTCAATTCTATGGAACATTAGCTCTTCTGATTTTTTTGATTACAGTAGTAATGGACCATTGGTTTCATAAGTCAGTCCCCCCATCAATTTCCGCATAGTCCTTATCTGATGTTAATCATCTTTTAGTCTGATGCAGCCCATAGCATTAGGGTAATGCTACAGGCTATATTGCATTTGATGATTTGGTTGGTCATAGTATTCGGTATAATCACTTTAGTGGTGGTGTTGATATTGTTAGCTCCCATATCGATGGTGGTGAATACCGATCGCAATCTTTATCAGGCTGGAGTAAATAAAGTAGCGGTAGTGAAGATTGATCCTCGACACGGAACCGTAAAATTGAGATTGCCATTTTACAGTATTGACTTGCTGGCAAAAAATAAGAAAACCGAGCAACGGCAAAAAACTAAAAAGCCACGCAAGTCCGGTAAATCAGGTGTATCACGTATTGGGATCAAGAAGCCATGGGGGCTTCTTAAGGAACTGTGGCAGACGTTTAAGGTTCGCAGATTCCATCTCAATATGGATACCGGTGACTACACGGTGAATGCCCGGTTATATCCCCTGTTTATGTTAATGTCAGGGGGAGTTGCTCATTGGCAAACGAATTTCAGGGGGCGCTTCAGTCTGCAGCTACACATTGAGAACCGTTTGATAAGATGGATAAAGCCAATGGTCAAGCATATAATATTTAAAAAGAAACGAATCATAAACAAAACATATAAAGCCATGGAAATGAATTTTGAAGAATTATTAGGTAAGATCACAGATTTTATACAGTCAGAGGCTAAAACCGATACTGTGATCGGAGAACAGTTTAAATTAGGGGAGTTTACCTGTGTACCGGTAATCAAAGTAGGTATAGGTTTCGGTAGCGGCGGTGGCACCGGCGATGCACCCAAAGCAGGCAAAGGCGGCGGTGGCGGCGCAGGAGCGGGAATGGGAATTGAACCCATTGGATTCCTGGTCACCAGGGAAGATCAGATCTCTTTCATGGATGTTGGGAAAAGTAAGGGATTGTCAGCCGCCTTCGAAAAAGTGCCTGATCTATTCGAAAAGTTTATGAAAAAGACCCCTAAAAAAGCAGCAGAGCCTGTTTAGGGTGCTGTTTTGCAAATCTCTGGGCTCCAACGAAAGTTGGGGCCTTTTTTCTTTAGGAGGTTCACCGAAAGGCCTTTGTCATGCAAGGTTTTGTACCATTTTGATTATTTACCTAAGTAAATAATTGATAATTTTCGTCGTTAGTCCTTTATAGGCACCAGTCGAAAGCCATTATCAGGTATATTTCGACGGTATTTTTTAAACTTAGAAGGCTCAATTTTTTTGGCTATGCGAATATTTATCGTAGCCTTGATGCTTTTAATCACCGCCCCAGGATTATGGGCTCAAACCCTCATCAAGGCTGAAAAATTCCAGCAAACCGGACAATTTGCGGATGTTGGCAAAGAGCTGCTTAGATATGATCTTTTCCAGCTTCATATTGAAAACGCTTCGGGACTAAGTCAACAGACCAATGACCCTGTGTATCTTCAGTTGCAGCTTCCCCAGGAAGTTCCTCTGGAATTAGTGTTGTTGCCTGCTCATTTAAAATCCGAAGATTATCAGGCAGTGGTCCATACACATCAGGGGCCAAGAGCCCAGGAACAGTCAATTGATAACTTTAAGGGATATCTTAAATCACATCCGGGCAGTGAGGTACGGCTCACAGTAGCACAAGGACAGTATTCAGGGGTTATTTATAATTATCAAGGCGACAATCTACATTTCAAGACCCTAACCAGGGGCTCTGATCAAGTTTTGTTGGTTTACAGGGATAGTGACCTTATCAATCCAGGCCAGCATAAGTGCGGTAGTCCCGGAACCACGAAATCCAACAATTCCGCAGAACGGTCCTCATCCTTGGCCGACGGTTGTGTGCTCACCGAGATCTACCTGATTGCAGATGCTCAAGCCGTGGAGGCATTTGGCGGTACCCCGGCTAGTGCGGAGGCCAATATGCTGGAGATCATGAATCTGGTGAACAGTCACTATGAACCTGTGGGTGTGGAGTACCAGGTAGTAGGTGTTTTCATATCTACTGATCCCGGTGGACCCTGGCAGGTGCGTAGTACTGCTGATGATCAATTGGATGCTGCCATCGTTTGGTTCAACAATCAAAATTTCCCCGGTGATGTATTTACCTTCTGGAGTAGTCCGGATTGGGATTTTTCATATGCTTATGTGGGAGAGATCTGCAGTTATTACGGGGGAAATCTCTGTGCCGCCTGGGGAGGGCTAACCGCCAATACCCTTAACTCCAATACCCAATCCCATGAATTAGGACATAATTGGAATGCCGGGCATGATGCAAGTGGTATTATGAGATCCACTGTCAGCAATCAACCGGCCAGTTTCTCAGCTAATTCTATTTCAGTAATGACCAGTTACATTCCCTCTGTGGAAAATGTATGTTTGGACTCTTGCGTAGAAGATTGCAGCAACTTTACCGCGGATGCAGGCCAGGATGTTAATTTATGCCAGGGCGTTTCTGGACAATTACAGGCCACCGGGGGCAGTACTTATAGCTGGAGTCCATCTTCTGGCTTGAGCGATCCTGATATTTCCAATCCTGTTGCCTCCCCGGGTTCGACCACTACTTATTCCGTTACGGTGACTTCTACCGGTGGATGTAGTGCTACTGATCAAGTAACAGTAACCGTAGACCCTCTACCCTTGGCCGACGCCGGTCCAGACCAGACTTTGAGCTGTACCACCAGTACCGTGCAACTCGATGGGACAGGCAGTGCTACTGGAAATGGATACAGCTATCAATGGACCACCTCCGATGGCAATATCAGTACAGGGGGAAATACCCTGTCCCCCACGGTCGATTTAGCCGGTACCTACACCCTGACCGTAACCAACTCCAATACCGGTTGCCAATCCGGCAGCCAAACCTTAGTGACCAATGATGCCTCCTTACCCACGTCCGATGCGGGTGCGGATGCAGAGTTGACCTGCGCTGTAACTACAGTCATTCTGGATGGCAGCAATTCCTCATCGGGAGCCAATTATACCTATCAGTGGACCACCAATGATGGAAATATTGCTTCGGGTGGTAATACACTTAATCCCGAAGTTGATGCAGCAGGCACCTATACCTTGACGGTTATTGAAAACGGCAGTGGTTGTACCACTTCCGATCAAGTCATAGTGGTAGTTAATGATCAGCTACCAACTGCAGATGCCGGCGCGGATCAGGTTATTGGCTGTGGAGACACTACGGCGGATATTGGAGGTGCCAGCTCCAGTGGTAACGAATTCACCTATCAATGGAACACAAATGATGGGAACATCGTCAGCGGGCAACAAGCCCCGGTGGCAACGGTTGACGTAGGTGGAACCTATGAGCTTACGGTTACGAACTCTGTTACAGGCTGCATCAGCAATGATCAGGTGACGGTAACTATTGATAACCTGCTGCCCGTGGCTGATGGAGGTGGGGACCAGATCCTGGATTGCCAGACCACTGACTTGACTTTGGACGGGTCCGCATCCAGCGGCGGAAATGAATTGATTTACCAATGGACAACATCTAATGGCAACATACTTAGCGGTGAAAATTCACCGCAGGCCACCGTTGACCAACCCGGGGACTATCGGCTTACAGTGACCAATAATTTAACAGGCTGTGAGGCATCTGATGTCGTTACCGTGACTTTGAATGGTGTATTGCCCCAAGCAGATGCCGGCATTGATGGTGAATTGAATTGTGCGGTCAGCAGTCTCAGCCTGGACGGCAGCGGATCTGATAGCGACGCTAATATCAGCTACCAATGGTCGACCAGTAATGGTAACATTACTTCAGGGATCACTTCGCT
>JAOTYN010000388.1 GCA_029861825.1 Cyclobacteriaceae bacterium | reverse complement strand
GCGGGCTATCCCCCCGGCGAAGAGATCAGAATGTGCCAGCAAATTTGCGGTCATGAATGCCCCGTAGCTGTGACCGCCAATGGCCACGCGTTCACGATCCCCTACTCCCATGTCAGCCAGCTTGTCGATGGCAGCTTCTGCGTTCATCACTAACTGGGAACGGAAAGAATCGTTGGGTTCTTCTTCGCCTTCTCCTACCACAGGCATGCTGGGATCATCCAAGACTGCATATCCGCGGGTCAGAAAGTACAAGGGAGTCCACCAACCCAATCGTATGAATTCGTAGGGAGAACCTTCCACCTGACCGGCGGCATCCGCACTCTTGAACTCATTGGGATAGGCCCACATGATAACGGGTAATGGCCCTTGCTCTTGGTTATAGCCGGGCGGGAGGTAGAGATCTCCTTTTAAGGCTACCCCATCCTTGCGAGTATACTGTATCACTTCTTTTTCCACTGACGCCAGCTGTGGATAAGGGTGCGGCATTTCCGTTATTCTGGTGAGTTTATTCCTTCTCATATCCCTTAGGAAATAGTTGGGAGGATCATCCTTGGATTCCCTGCGGGTAAGCACCAATCCCCTGTCGGCATTGGTTACTTTTATGGGGAGCTCATAATATGGAGCTTTGGATCTCCACAGCTCCCGAGTGGTCTTGTTGGAAGGATCAAAGGTACGTACGAAGGGTCGGTTGCCTTCCGGAGAAGCCCCCTGTCCTCTAAGATAGAGCTGACCTTTGCCATTTTGCAGCAACACTGATTTCCCAAAGCGGTTGTGTGCCGTTTCAAAATTACCGGGATCATTGTAGCGATCCTCAAATGAAACATCAAATAAAACATCACGACTGTCAGGGCTACCGGGTTTGAAGCGGGCAGTAATGGACTGCCGGCTGGTCCACCACCACTCATAGGTAATTGCCAAGTCATTATCCCCCCAGGAGATGCCCCCAAATCTTAATTTCATGGAAACATCAGCTATTTTTTCGTCCTGAAATGGCGCCTCCAAGTAAAAAAGCTGGTCGCGGATATCGGTTTCTACCGCAGGATCCCCTTGGTCCTGTGCCTCTACCCAATATAAAGTGGCCCCTACATCGTGACGCCACATGAAATTCCTTGGCCCTAGTCGTACCGCACCGAAACCTTTAGGTATATTCTCTGCCAAAGGAATATCTGCTACCTCCCGAACTGAATTACCCTGTAGATCATAGATTACCGCCTCCAGCGGAAATCGATAATAGGGTACTATATAAGAAAAAGGCTTCTTTACATAAGTGGCTAAGATGTAGTTATCGTCCGGTGAAGGGGAAATCTGCGATATAATGCCCGGGTTACCCAGCGCTTGAAATGATTTGGTTGCCAGGTCCAGCAGATATAGCTGTCCTTGGCCATAGTAATTGAATAAAGCTTCATGGTGGCTGTTTTGCAGTAAGTCCTGATAAGTGCGAACCGGTGCTTTTTTGCCAGTGGTTTCCTGAATCGTGGGGCCCTTGGGCGCTAGCGGCGGCGGCGGAGCCTCTCCTCTGTTGGCCAGTACCGCCCGGTAAACCAGTTTGTTTCCACCTGCTAGCCACTGGTAGGGAGCCCCTCTGAGAATATCGTTTACGTGTGCCGTGGTCACCGCTTCCGCAGCTCCGGTGGCAAACTGGGCGACCCATAACTCAATACCCGTTTCCCGCATCAGGGTAAAGGCAATCTTTTGTCCATCGGGCGACCAGGTAACATTCTGTATTTTAGGATCAGCCGGCAAGCCACTTACCTGGTAGCTAGATTTACCATCTATGCTTCTTATTTGTATACCGGCATAGGTAGTCCCCCTGCTGGGTCCGTTAGTGCGGGGATTTAAACGCAATCCCGCCAATCGTAACTCGGGTTGTGCCAGTTCATCAATGGATTTATATCCAGGCCTTTCAAGCAAGAGCATCCAATCACTACTGCCGTTAATTACCACCATTGGCGTTTGTGGGGCGTTTACCAAATCGGCTATGACATCTGGCGGAACCTGGTAGGTAGTTTGTGCCGTAATCAATATGGGCAAAACCGATATTATCAAGGAAATGAGAAGCTTCTTCATGACGATGGCTTTTGATGTATATTAAATATAGGAAATTAGAGGCTTAAGCCTGAAGATCGGACCAAATCAAAGCAGCTGCACCCGATACCGCAGCGTTTTTTTCAGCGATACCAGAAGGCAATATCTTAACCTTGCCCTTATAGACTTGCAGCAGGTTCTCCTCCATATACCGTGTTGCGGGATCAAATATCCAGTCACCGCAATTAGCCAGGCCTCCCACCAGGAAAAAAGCTTCAGGTTGGGAGAAGGTAGTAAAGTTGGCCAGGGCGATACCCAGTATCTTACCAGTATACTCAAAGGCCCTAACAGCGATCGGATCTCCTGCTTCCGCAGCCTCGGTTATCTCCTCACCGTGTAAATCATCAAATGCTATGGATCGGAAGCGACTCGGCTCCATATACTTGCTCATCATGTAAAGTACCGTGCGTTTCAGTCCCGTGGCAGAGACATATGCCTCCAGCCCTCCTCTAACATCCAGGCCGGTCAAACGACCGTCTTCCGGAAGCATGGCAAAATGACCAAGTTCTCCGGCAAATCCATCATGCCCGTAGATCATTTGGCCGTTGGAGACGATTCCACTGCCCAGGCCGGTGCCCAGTGTAATCACCACAAAGTCCTTCATGCCTTTGGCATTGCCGAATAGCATCTCTCCTAAAGCTGCAGCATTGGCATCATTGGTCACCTTCATGGGGACATCAATTCGCTGCTTAAGAGGTTCCAGAAGAGGCACAATGCCCTTCCAGGCAAGATTGGGTGCATGTTCGATGGTACCTCTGGCATTGGAAGCATTAGGAGCCCCTATACCCAGGCCCAATAGGTTTACCTCGCCGGACTCAGCAATCAACGCATTAATAGATTCTTGGATCTTATCCAGGAACTCATCGAAATCCGGATATTCTTTAGTTCGGAAAAATGATTGGACCATGCAACGGCCGTCACGGTCCACCAGACCCAGCTTAGTTTTGGTCCCCCCGATATCAATGCCTGCTACTAAATCCATTTATGATTAATTTGGCCGGTGTAACATAGGACAATTTGAGCTGAATTTCAAAATGCCTAATCGGATATATTTGTTTTTTAGAGGAATTCACAAAAAAGGGAATGCTTATATAATGGGAAATAAAAAAGCCGCATTCTCATGCGGCTTCCTATGCGACATATTAAGTGTCTACAAGAGCTCTTCAATAAATTGAAACAACTCCTCTTTATAATCCTTAAAGCGATCCCGGAAGGTATTGATTTTATCATCGATGATTTCATGCTTTACCTTGTAGGTAGAGTCGTCAGATTCCCCACCATCAATAACGCGAATTAAGTATTTCTCATGTTTGCGAACCGCCTTGGCAAATTCATCCATTAACTCGCCTTGATAATAAGTTATGAGATTCTGTAAATGACCAATAGTTTTTTTGCCTTGATAGGTAGTGACTTTTTTGGCGTGAGTATCCAGTAGTTTTTGAAAAAAGTTCAACTCCAATTTCCATAGGTTAACTTCAGATACCCATTGCTTACTGGACTTGTGCAAGTCAAGCAAGCTTTCGCGGATTAGGAACTCTGTGGTAGTCGCTTTTAAATTCTCCATAGTAGAAAATACGTTTATGGTAAATAGTATACATAAAAAAAGGTATTGGAGTACATCCAATACCTCTAGATCTTATTCTGCTAAGGTCCTATTGTTGTCTTTACCGGTAACCGTGATAGTATTAAAAAGATTTGACAGGAAGGTACCAACATACGTCCGATTCAGACAATTAACCAATACATTAAGTTAATAAAAAATCGGCACTTTGCAAGTACAATCCCGCAATACTTGCTACCCCTTTTAGAAGATGTAAAAATGTAAAATGGAGGCCTAATTGGAGTAGATACGGATCATCTGATCCAACTCAAATGAGTAGACCCGGATGTAAGCCTGATGTAAAAAAAATCCGCGTGACATAACATTTATTTTTTTAACACTTAAAATTGGATCAACAAATTGCGGAATCTCTTTTAGACTACCCCATAAGTTTCAAATCATTCATGACTGATGTAATGTCGGTGGATAACTTTGTGCAAAAATGGTGTATAAGTTATTGGACTAATTATTTG
>JAOTYN010000387.1 GCA_029861825.1 Cyclobacteriaceae bacterium | reverse complement strand
TAAAAAACGCTAAGAAATTAAAAAATGAAAAAGAATAAAGTAGTATTGGCTTTCAGCGGTGGTTTGGATACCTCTTTTTGTGTTAAGTACTTAGTGCAGGAAAAAGGATTGGATGTGGTATCGGTGTTGGTCAACACCGGAGGTTTTTCACAGGATGAAATTGAGAGTATTGAAAAACACGCCTACAACCTGGGAGTGACTAAGCACCATACCGTTGACGCTACCAAGATGTTTTATCAGGATTGCGTTAAATACCTGATTTACGGCAATGTTTTACGCAACAATACCTATCCGCTCTCCGTCAGTGCAGAACGGGTGTTCCAGGCTATGAAAGTAGCAGAACTTGCTCAGAAGGTAGACGCCCAGTTCTTAGCACACGGCAGTACCGGCGCCGGTAACGATCAGGTGCGATTCGACTTGGTTTTCGAAATCCTCTGCCCTGATATTAAGATATTAACTCCAATTCGCGACAATCAATTAAGCCGACAACAGGAGATCGAATATCTTCAGGCCGCTGGGGTGGATCTTTCCTGGGACAAAGCTCAATACAGTATCAATCAAGGCCTGTGGGGCACCAGTGTGGGGGGCAGTGAGACCCTGACCTCAAACCTGCCTCTTCCGGAGCTAGCTTACCCCTCGCAATTGACGGCCAAAGAGCCAATATCACTGGACCTCCATTTTGAGAAAGGAGAACCAGTGGCCATAAATGAAGGAAGTGATCATCCTATTAAGGTTATCCAGAAGCTTCAACAATTGGCCGCACCTTTTGCAATTGGCCGTGATGTTCATGTAGGCGATACCATCATTGGTATTAAGGGCCGGGTAGGCTTTGAAGCGGCTTCAGCCTTGATCGTTATTAAAGCGCATCATCTTTTGGAGAAGCATACCCTCACCAAATGGCAGCAGTATTGGAAAGAGCAGTTGAGTAACTGGTATGGTATGTTGTTGCATGAAGGACAGTATCTGGACCCGGTAATGCGCAACATTGAGACTTTCTTAGGCGATACCCAAACCAACGTCAGTGGTACCGTACATGTAGAACTATGCCCCTATCGGTTCCATTTATTGGGGATCACCTCAAAGCACGATCTAATGGCTAGAGAATTCGGGCAATATGGTGAGATGAATAAAGGCTGGAGCGGTGAACATGTAAAGGGCTTTACTAAAATACTGGCCAACCAAAATAAGATTTATCATTCCGTAAACTTTCAAAATCATGATTAAGGCAGCGGTAATTGGCGGAGCCGGCTATACCGGAGGTGAAATGATCCGGCTGCTATTGCAGCATCCGGAAGTGGAGCTCACCGCCGTGCAGAGCCGTTCCCAAAGCGGCCAGGCAGTAGCCAGTGTTCACAAAGACCTTTTAGGGGAAACTGATTTGGAATTTCAAAAGGAGGTGCCGGCAGCCGAGGTGCTATTCCTCTGTTTGGGCCATGGACATTCCGGAGATTTCATTCAGCAGTACGAACCGAACCAGGAAACAAAAGTAATAGATCTGAGTCAAGACCATCGGCTGCAACATTCAGAAAACAACTTTATCTACGGGCTGCCGGAATTAAACAAGCCTCATATTCAGCAAGCCCAGCGAGTGGCAAACCCAGGATGCTTTGCCACTGCCATTCAACTGGCCCTGCTTCCCTTGGCACAGCATGACAAATTAAAACAGCCGGTGCATGTACATGCCATTACCGGATCCACGGGGGCTGGTGTTACCCCCTTGACCACCACTCATTTTTCATGGAGACAAAACAATCTTTCCACATATAAAGCTTTTCAACATCAACACCTGGCGGAAATCCGGCAAAGCTTGCAATCAGCCTCGCCAAGCTCATCTTTGGAAGCTATCCACTTTATCCCCATTCGCGGTGATTTTACCAAAGGTATTTTCTGTACCGCCTACACCGCTTTACCCGGTGATCTTGAGGAATTCCAACAGATTTATAGGGACTATTACCGGGACCACCCTTTCACCTGGCTGTCCTCCCAGGGCATCAGTCTAAAAGAAGTGATTAATACCAACAAGTGTATTTTGAACCTGGAATATCAACAAGGGAATTTGTTGGTCACCAGCATCATTGACAACCTGATCAAAGGTGCCAGTGGTCAGGCTTTGCAAAATATGAACCTCATGTTCGGGCTCGATGAAACCTGTGGATTGAAATTAAAGGCCAGTGGATTTTAATTATTATGGATCAACTATTTCACGTATACCCATTATTCGACCTTACCCCGGTTAGTGCCACCGGATGTGAACTTGCCACTGCTGACGGCAGTCAGTATCTGGACCTATATGGGGGTCATGCAGTAATTTCAGTGGGTCATAGTCACCCTCACTATATCAACTGCCTTACCCGGCAATTGGAACAATTGGTGTTTTATTCCAACAGTGTGCAAAGTCCTTTGCAGAAAGAGCTGGCACATAGATTGACGGCATACTCGGGATATACCGATTATAAAGTGTTTCTGGTCAATTCTGGGGCGGAGGCCAACGAAAACGCTTTAAAACTTGCCTCCTTCTCCAATGGCCGTTCCAAGGTGGTAGCCTTTAGCGGGAGCTTTCACGGACGCACCGCGGGTGCATTAGCAGTAACTGACAATCCCAAACTGAGAGCACCTATTAACACTCAGGACCAAGTCTTGATACATCCCTGGAACCAAATTGAAGGCTTGGAGCAAGTATTAAGCAATCGGGACGTCAGTGCCGTAATTATTGAAGGTATACAAGGAATTTCCGGCATCCATGTTCCTTCGCCTGATTTCATGCAGCAATTACGGGACTTGTGTGACGGTTATGGCACCTACCTGATCCTGGATGAGATCCAGTCGGGATATGGTCGGACCGGCAAGTTCTTTGCGCATCAACATACCGGCATCAAAGCCGATATTATTACCATGGCCAAGGGAATGGGCAATGGCTTTCCCATTGGTGGCGTATTGATCAGTCCGGACTTCGAAGCGGTTCCAGGTCAGCTGGGCACCACCTTCGGAGGCAATCACCTGGGTTGCACCGCTGGCTTGGCGGTGCTTGACATATTGGAACGTGAAAAGCTTCTTGACAATGCCGCCAGTATTGGAACCTACCTGAAGAGTCAATTGCAGGATATTACAGAGATCAAGGAAGTGCGAGGTGAGGGACTAATGTTGGGCTTCACCCTGTCGTTCAAGGTGAAAGCTTTACGGGAGCATTTATTGCATAAGGAAAAGATCTTTGTAGGGTCTTCCAGCGATCCCTATACCCTTAGGCTATTACCCCCTTTATGTGTGAATCGCTCACAAGTAGACCTATTCATTGAATCTTTAAAAAAGAGCTTGAAACATGAAGAACTTCTTATCAATAAATGATGTAAGTGATCTGGATGAATTGTTGCAGTTAGCCTTTCAGTGCAAAAAGCACCCACTGCTCAACTCCTCTCTAGGTAAAGGCAAGACCCTGGGACTGATATTTATGAACCCCAGTTTGCGAACCCGCTTAAGTACTCAGCAGGCTGCCTATAATTTAGGAATGAATGTGATAGTAGTAAATGTAAATCAAGATAGTTGGCAACTGGAATTTGAGGACGGCGCTATTATGGATGGTACTAGCGTAGAGCACATTAAGGATGCTGCCCGGGTAATGAGCCAATATTGTGACATCATCGGCATTCGCACATTTGCGGGTCTAAAAGATCGTGAAGAGGATTATCAGGAACAAGTGTTGAACGGTTTTGTGCAAAATGCTTCGGTGCCTATTATTAGTCTGGAGAGCGCCACACTTCACCCCTTGCAGTCATTGGCCGACTTGGTTACCATCCGCGAGCATCAACTCCTTGCCAAACCCAAAGTAGTACTGAGCTGGGCCCCTCACCCCAAAGCATTGCCTCAAGCTGTGGCTAATTCCTTTCTGCAATGGGTATCGCAAATTGATTGTGAATTAAGGGTGACCCATCCTGCGGGTTATGAATTGAAAAAAGAATTTACTAACAGTGCACAGATAATCTTGGATCAACTAGAAGCCTTCCAAGAAGCCGATTTTATATATGTCAAGAATTGGAGCAGCTACGAAAACTATGGAGAAGTGGCTCCCAGTGACGGAAGCTGGACCATCACCAAAGAGCATATGGCATTGACCAACCAGGCCAAATTCATGCATTGCCTACCCATACGAAGAAATGTAGTGGCCATCGACGAGGTG
>JAOTYN010000034.1 GCA_029861825.1 Cyclobacteriaceae bacterium | reverse complement strand
TCCAATTTCCTTCACTGGAAACCATATCTCACGCCAAGTGTCGTAGGCATGAGAAGGAAAAGGAGCTTGTGTAATGGGGTTAAGATGTTCTCCTGGTGAATATTGGTCGAATAACCGGCCCGCCTGGAATTCAATATACTGGCCATCGGTATCGGTTAATAGATCTTCCCAGATGCCCCCTGATCGGGATAGCGCCCATAGCCACAATTTTTGTCCCGGCATTTCTTCGTAATGCGCCCAATGACCAAAACCATAGTGATCATCATGGAAATAACCACCAAAGAAATCGTTGTATTCCCCTACCACATGATAGGATTTGCTGGGGCCGAAATTATTTTCCGCGTACTTAGCTAAATTATGCCCTTCTTTATCCAATGGCCAGTTTTTAGCTTCGCCGCTATGTTTCAGATAAACGTCACCAGGGGTATAGAATTCCAAATCGTTCTTGGCAAAGGCCGCAGCGGTCATCCAGTTGTAATAGCTTTGAGTTTGGGAACTGGGATTATACCACAATACCTTGGTCTCAAAGTAGGCTTTATCCGGTGGCAGGGTAATATCAACCCGCCATTGGGTGTGCGAAGGAAGATCGATATTGCCCACTACACAACTGACACTGCCATCTTCGAGGGTGCGTGTAGTATAATCTACCGGGGTAGCGGTAGAGGGGTGGTGTCCGATAATCCCAAAATTAAACTCAATCCCCCCTGAGGTCCAAGGTCCGCGCATGGAGATATTCCGGAACTTCATTACTTCATTGCGGTATATGAACTCCTCACCATTGGTCTTGTCGATGGCGCCCCATACTTTTCCTCCTACTTCCGGTAAAACAAATACCTTTATATAATCATTTTCCAGAGTGACCACCTTCCAGGTCTGTGGACGTGATTCGTGACTATAACCCTCAAATTTGTGGTAAGGATAGATTTTGGTATTGCTGGTCAGAATGGGAATGGGATTAGGGTCACTAAATGGATAGGTATTAAAAGTACGGGATTCTTCCTTTATGGTGGCGGACTGACCCCAAACAGACATTGAGACCAGAAGGAAGGAAAAGGCTACCGATACCGTTCGAATTAACATAAGTCTCATAAAATTTCTATGATTAAAGTACCGTATTGATCATCTGTTATCTTACAGAATTTAGTCAAGTATTCACAGAACCGCAGGAGGCCATCCAAGTCCGGTAAGAACCTCATGGGAACTGTGAGTTATTTCGATTCCCTCCTGTAAACGAGCACCTCATGGTTATTCCGCACCCAGAACAACCAATATTTGTCATCGGCAGAATTCACCCGGGCAATATCCCGAACCTCTCCTCTTACCGCCAATCCAGTTTTATTAAAAGACAACGATACATAATCACCATTTCCCACTCCTTTAAGCACAGTTCCCAGACTAGCATCGTATGCTCCGAATTTAACACGGCTACCATCAAAGTTCCCGCCTAATATCAAATCTTTAATTTGATCATTATCTATATCTTCTATAAATATGCCATACACAGGGGAGAGTTGGGCGGCCACAGGAAACGGAACGAATCTGAAAGTGCCGTCTCCCAGATTTTCAAGGTAGCCCGATGAGAATTCCCTGGCATTCAAGATCTCCACCCCGGCAAGCTCCTCAGGACTGAATATGTCGGTTATGGTTTGATCGGCATAGTCCGCATAGTTAACATACTTTTTCTTGATCATTGGGAGTTGATTTTCCAGATCGTCTTTGGAAAAAGCCGGATAACTTTTACCCTGTTGGTAATAACAAAGAATGGGGTCTACCGTGCCATTGCCGTCAAAATCTTTGAGGTATAGCTCTACCGGTTCATCAGCAGAGGTCTTAATTTGTGAGTTCCATCCGAAATTACCCAACACGAAATCCGTGTCTCCATCATCGTCCAGATCAGCACCCTCAATGCTATTCCACCAACCGGTTAAATTTTCAGTACCAGCGGAACCGGTGACCTCCTTTAAACTGCCGTTTTCGTTTTGGAACATTCTCACCGGCATCCATTCACCTACCAACACCAAATCCGGAAGTTGATCCGCATTAAAATCTGTCCAGATGGCCTCCGACACCATACCGGGATTTGACAGTTCAGGATTGACCGATTCTGTTATATCCCGAAAATTACCCGAACCATCATTTTCCAATAAATAACTTCTGGGTGCTTTGGGGTACGATCCCGGTACTAAGCGACCGCCAATGAACAAATCCAGGTCACCATCACCATCATAGTCGGCAGAGGATACGGAAGATCCGGATGTAGCCATGGCAGGCAGGGCGTTCTGATCTCGAACAAATTGCCCTTTGCCAAGATTTCTATAAAGCCGGTCCTGCAAAAATTCCTCTTCTCCTTGAAAGTCCACCCCGCCGCTCACTACATAAAGATCGGCGTCGCCATCATTGTCAGCATCGAAGAACAACGCCCCAATATCTTCATATTCAGCCTCAGTTTCAAACCCGACTTTGAAACTTTCAGAGGGACTTTGCAAGAGTACCTGCCCGGGTTGTCCCTTGGCACCGCCAATGTATAAATCGTCCAAACCATCACCGCTAATATCGGCAACGGCAATTTTAGGTCCCTGGGTGGATAATTTATGGGGCAATAGTTGCTGTTGTTTAAAATCAACAAACCGGTTCTCCTGATGATTGAAGATCTTAAGGTCGGATTTGCGGAACCAGGTAGGCTCCGCCTGTATGCTGTCACTTGCGGTTGTTTCAGGGGCTAATTTTTGATCTATGGTAATGGTCCGGTTTACCGGCTGAGCTTTTAAGGACTGGCGTTGACCATTGGCCCATTGAACTTCTATACGGTCGACCTGATCATGCTCCCCTAATCCAAATACCAGTTCCTGATCCACCGCCGACTGGAAACCGCGGGTAGGCATTAATTCCTGGCTAAATTGTTGGTCCCCGCAATGGACTGTTACCTTGGACCCCACCCCAAAGGTATTCAGGCTATCGCCTTTTAGTTTTACCTTTAAAAAATTATTACCATTCAGCAACCTGGAGTTGTTGCGGTAAACAAAAGCCTTTCCATTGGTGTTGTTCACCACCAGATCAAGGTCTCCGTCATTGTCCAGATCTCCGTATGCTGCCCCATTTGATAGGGAAGGTTGATCCAAACCCCATTCCTGGGTCTTTTTATGGAAGGTTAGGTCCTTTTGATTTTGATAGATGTAATTCGGAACCAGGATGGAAGGCATTTGATTGATAGTTTCCATAGGTGCCATTGCTTCACCTCCGGCGTTTTCTCTGATCTTTTCACTTACCAGGAAATTCATAAAATCCATATTGGTGTAATCCCGCTGGTAGCCATTGGAGATAAACAAATCTTTATAGCCGTCGTTATCGAAATCCGCAAACAGAGATGCCCAACTCCAGTCGGTGTTAGAAACCCCGGCCATCTGTCCGATTTCGCTGAAACCAATTCCCTGTTGGTTCAATTGCAGCATATTGCGCATGGACTGATGGTGAAATCCCGAGGAAATCAATCGCTGATACTTGTCGTAGTTATCCGGTCCAAAAACCAGCTTTTGCCGGTAATTATCTTCCGGTAACATGTCTAAGGTCATGATATCCACATAGCCATCGTTGTTGATGTCAGCCATGTCCGATCCCATGGAGAACATAGAAACGTGGCCCACATAGTCCTTTAGTTGATCGGTAAAGGTACCGTCCTGATTATTTATATACAGGTAGTCCTCTTCGTTATAATCATTGGAAACATAGACATCTGGCCAGCCGTCGTTGTTTACGTCAGAAATTCCGATACCCAGGCCAAACCCCAGTACGTTGGTTTTGATGCCTGCAGCCCTGGTGATATCAGTAAAGAAAATACCGTCATTGCGGTATAGTTTGTCCCCCAGATTCCGATCACTCCTTTCTTTTAATGCTGGTGTAAGCGTACTGAAGCCGGCGTATTTTTGCAGGCTATGATTCAGCAGGTACATGTCTAAATCTCCGTCACGGTCGTAATCGAAAAAAGCGGCCTGAGTAGAATAGCCGGGATCGGCTAAGGCGGCAGAGACCGATTGTTCAGTGAACGTAAGATCTCCATTATTAATAAACAATAGGTTCCTGCGGTTCATGGCATTGGCAGCGGCAGAGCGGCACACATAAATATCCAAGTAACCATCATCGTTTACATCGGCCATAGTGGTTCCGGTATTCCAAAGCCCTGCTGCAGCTACGCCGGCTTCTTCTGCAATCTCCTCAAACTCCCAATTTCCTTTATTGAGATACAGATGACTGGCTACCATGTTACCGGTAAAATAGATGTCCGGAAGACTGTCGTTATTGATATCTCCAATGGCTACTCCACCGCCATTGTAGAAATACCCGTATTTTAAAACATTAAATACCTCTGTTTCTTTAACCAGATTATTGAATTTGATACCGGTTTCGCCGCTTGGCAACAGCGTAAACAGGGTGTCAGGGGTGGGATCCTTGCACGAGCATATGGTGAATGCGGATAGTGCAAGAATTAATAAATTCTTCAATAGCGGTTTTGGGCAGTTCAATGATGTAAATAATAAAAGAAAGTGCCAGGGTTTTACCATGGCACTTTTCTAATCCTAATAAACACTTATAATGGCTTTTCTAATTCGAATCCCACCACACGCGAACGCCTCCGTTATCTTGTCCACCATTTTCAGGGAACTGAATAGCAGCATCCACAGCGGGTCGATTGTTGTCAAATTCACCGGTGACATATTGCATCTTACGCATGATTTCGTTAGCAGCTACGTCAGGGTTTTCAGAATTCACACGGTCATAAACTGCGGGATATTCTGTTCGTCTGAGTTCAGCCCAAGCTTCCCAGCCGTCAGGATACAACGCCAGCCATTTCTGTGTGGCGATCTGTTCCCTGGCACGGCCCGCATCATATGCTACGGTAATATCAGTTACAGGCCCCAGGCCATCCTGTGGTGAAAGTGGTGCACCACTAGCCAAATAACTGCCGAAATCTGCCTGCACGCCCCATTCTGTTAAAGACTGCAGGATTCCTTCTTCATAAGCAGTTTGAGCATCTGTCCCCATATTCCAACCATTTAAAGCACCTTCAGCTCGCAGGAACCAGGCCTCTGCGGCACGAATCACTACAATAGGCGAACCGGGATCCGCCGCCGGAAGGAATGATGGACCCACATCTGAGTGAGGGTTGTTTTGGTCCGCGGTTATGAAGATCTTAGATTGACCATTTTGCATCCCTTCATATGGGCTGTCGTCAGCATCATCAGCACGGTCACCATTGGCAGCCGGGCTAAACAAATGCGGCGTTCTGGGATCGAAGATGGGGCTAGCGGGATTACTACCTCTTTTTAAATGACTCTCCATGGTAGCGCTCATGCGATACTCACCCCAGTTGGTAATGGTAACTATAGGGTTTTTGGATTGATCGTTAACACTAACATAAGCACTTTGGTCCTGAGTTTCCATTACTCCATCTGCTACTGCTTTCTCAGCTTCAGATTGGGCCAAACCGGGGTTAACATCTGAAATCCTCAAAGCAAGTCTTAATCGAAGGGTGCTAGCAAAAGTGAGCCACTTAGCCACATCACCACCATAAATAAGGTCGTTTGCCCCGAAGGCGTTTCCTCCTGGATTAGCCTTGAGTACTGAAACCGCCTCATCCAATGTGCTGAAAAAGTCCAGATACATGGATTCCTGGGAATCATATGGAACCTCTAACGAAGCATTACCAAATTGGCTATATGGAACTGGTCCGTAGTAATCGGTAATTCGGTGATACCCCTCAACCCTCCAAATCTTAGCTACTGCATTCCCCACGGGGTCCTCATTACCTTCAGAAACCGTAAAGTCCTCCACAAACTTGATATTTGGGGCTGCCTGTCCATAGAATGAACTCCAGCAAAGATCACTCCAACGACCTACCTGAAGATAGCGATCGGAGTCAAAATTTGACTGGGTAGTAGCGAAATACTGGGCATATAAGTCCGAGAACAAATTTTGAGAGATCTGAAACCTCCAATGCAGCCCGTTCATGGTATTCCATTGAGCGGAAGCAAAGGCCAATCCGATCAATGAACCGTCCACCTTATCGGCAGTCAATGCTAGAGGATCGGTATTGATTTCCTCGAAATCGTCAGTACAACTGTTAATGCCCACACCAACTGCCAGCGCTAAAAATGGGATTAGTAAATATTTTAATTTTTTCATTTTTGTATAATTTAAATTACACGGTTTGATATCTAATATAAACATTAATACCCTGAAATTGTTTAGAATCCGAATTTCAAGTTAACTCCAAACTCTTTTACAGGTGGCAGTCCGAAAACTTCCCATCCATCGGAATTGGTGTTAGGATTAACCAATACCTCGGGATCTGAGTTCTCAGCCTTGTTGGAAAAGAAAAACAGATTTCTTCCAATCAAGGAAATATCAATATGTGTAAAAGGTGTATTTGCTAGAGAAGTAGATGGTATTCTATAGCCAATTACTAACTCGCGTAACCTGGTATTGGAAGCATCCAAAACAAACGCTTCTCCTACCGGTGCGTTACGACCACCTAACTTGCTCCACATGGCTTCTGCAGTGGCGGACACGTTATTTGGAGTACCATCATCCAGAACAGCGACTTCATTACTAAAGAAGTTCTGTCCAAATATCAGTCCTCCTTCTCTTCCTTCAAGGGTTTCTGTGGTCACCCCGTCAGCAAACATAATGGCGTTGGTGTTGGATACGATGGTTCCTCCTTGCCGGATGTCAATCAAGAAACTCAACTTGAAGTTCTTGTATGTCAGCGTATTACCAATTCCACCTAACCAGTCAGGATTGTAATTGGCCACTTGTGCGTCCAGCCCAGGAGTTGTTCTGGGAGTTCCGTCAGCTTCTACAATGACCCTACCTTGATCATCACGAGCAAAGCCTCTGGAATAAACATCTCCCCAAGGTTGTCCTACTACCAGCCTAAACTGACGCAAGAAGCTGGCACCGCCAATATTCAGGACATCCAGGTCTTCGGCCAGTCTCACTACTTCGCTATTGTTGGCGGAATAGTTGAAATAAATGTCCCAGGTAAAGTCTCCTGTTTGTACGGGAGTACCACTAAGGGTCAGCTCAATTCCGTCATTTTGAATATCAGCACCATTGATGAATACATTTGATGCACCTGATCCCACAGGAATACTTTGTGCGAACAACTGATCAGTACTATTGGACTTGTACCAAGTAAAATCAACACCTAATCGACCTTCCAAAAACCTTAAATCAGCACCAATCTCCGTAGCAGTAGTTTCTTCAGGTTTCAAACCAGTGGCTGGGATAGTGGTAGATAATGCCAAGAATCCACCGGTTCCTCCTCCGCTTACGTTAGCAGCACGGGCAATTTGGTAAGGATCGGTGTCATTACCCACCTTGGCCCAAGAAGCTCGTACCTTAAGGAAACTCCACCAATCAGGAAGTGTAACTAAATCACTGACTACAGTGGTCAAACCAACGGAAGGGTAAAAGAAAGACCACTCATCCGGTGGTAAAGTGGAACTCCAGTCGTTCCGTGCTGTAACATCCAGGAAAATGGCGTTTTTCCAGCCGATAGTGGCAAATCCAAATACGGACTGCACTTCCTTTTGAGAAAAATCTTCCGTAGCAGTTACCGTAGAATAATTACTAATGGCAAATAGGTTCGGCACATTTAATGGACTGTCTCTACCTTCACCTACACTGGTTCTGCTAAACTCGTTTTTACGGATGTTAGCACCTGCGGTGACATCCAAGGACCAGTCACCTCCCGCAAAATCACGCTTGTAATTCAGGAAAGCGTCGGTATTCCATTCATGACCTCGTCGCTCTCTTTTTCCATATCTACCATTGTCAGCTACAATGTAGAATCCATTATTCCATCGGTCTACTCTAGAGTCATTAAAACGGTCAATTGAAGAGCGTACACTAATACTGAGATTCTCAGTTATATCAAAACCAACAGAGAGCATCCCGATAACACGGTCTTCCAATTGGTTTCGGTTTACGTTATTAAGCAGCCAGTAAGGATTACTGGGTGCATTGTTACCAGGAAGCCAATAGTGCATTTCTACTACACCCTCCGGGTTAGTAAATTCGAAAATCGACATATCCTCAGTTCTGATATTCGAGGGTACTTTATAAAGAGCCCTAATAGGGTTTTGATAGCCTTCACCCTCGAATAATTCACCGTCAAGATCTCGCCGAATGACTGTAAGTTTACCGTCAATGGTCAATTTATCAAAGAACCTGGAGGTCATCCGGGCGCTTAAATTGTGCGAGTTCAATTGATTGTTAGGCACCACCCCATTGGCGTCGGTAAAGGTATAGGAAACATATGCATTGGTATTATCCCCCTGGCTGGACACGCTCACGTTAGTGGCAAAATTATGACCTGTTCTAAAGAAATCAGTGGTTTTGTTATCCGGATTAGCAGAATAGCTGTAGGTAGATACCGGGAAATTGGGATCATTGGACCAGTGAGCTACCTGACTTCCATCCAAACGTGGACCCCATGACCGGTTGGCATTAGGGGCGTATACCCCGCCAGAGCCTTGTCCGTATTCATTTTGCCAATCAATCAAATGGTTGACCCTGGAAGCCATGAATGAGGTATTTAAATCCACACTAAATCCTTTGCCACCCATTTTTCCGCTTTTGGTGGTAACCACGATCACCCCATTGTTGGCACGGCTACCATAAAGGGCGGCCGCATTAGCCCCTTTCAATACCGTAATGGATTCGATGTCATCAGGACTGATATTATTGATATTTCCTCCCAATGTTACACCATCAACCACGTAAATAGGCTCACTACTACCGGCAATAGATCGATTACCCCTTAGAATCACCTTGGGGTCTGCACCCAAACCACTGGTTCGAGAGACCGAAATACCGGCAACCTTACCGGAAAGTCCTTCGGCGATAGCCAGAGGACGAGCCTGCGTTAGTTCATCCGTGGTCACATTCTGAGCGGCATAGGTTACGGCTTTCTTTTCACGCTCCACACCAAATGCAGTAACCACTACTTCTTCCAAAGTAGAGACATCCGCAGTCAACCTAACATTAATTACTGATTGATTTCCCACCGTTACGATCTGGTTTTCATACCCCACGAAGGAGAATACCAGATTTGCTTGGGGGGTAACTCTAATAGAGTAATTCCCATCAACGTCGGAAGTAGTTCCCTGAGTAGTCCCCTGAATGAGTACATTCACTCCGGGAAGCCCCACACCTTCATCGGCTGATGAAACATTACCTGTTACTGTACGCTCCTGGGCCCACAACACCGTAGTAAGAGCGAAAGCAAAAGACAGTAGTAATAGCTTTCTCATAGTTTACTGTTTAGTTTAAGATAGTTGATTGCGAAACAACCTCAGTTTGTTCGAAATCATGGTTTTTAACCCAATAAATTGGTTCAAACATCTAAGTAATGTCATAATTCGAGTATAGAAAAATTATTAGCTTAGAGGCCACGAAACATCGCTGTTCTGCCTAATATCAGGCTAGATATGCATTAATGCCGTTTAGAAATGAAATTGTGCAGTTTAGATAAAATTAAGCGTCTATAAATCAAGAATTTCGTAATTTCATAGAAGCATGAAATCCAAGGGTTTGACTAATTTTATTTTTTCGGTAAAATCACCGGCGTGGTGGAGGCTGGTAATGCGATATTTGAAACAACCGGTGGTCTATCACACCCTATTCTGGATGTGCTATTTCCTTTTCAATGTGCTGAGGTGGGGAAATTATCACAACGATTACCTCTATTCGTTAAAGGCCAATCTGATCGAGTTCCCTATGCACATGGCTTTGGCCTACTGGAATATTTACTACCTCATACCCAAACTGCTCCCCAAAAAATACCCGTCTTACCTATCGCTCATGGTGGTAGGAGTAGCCGCAGCAGTGGCTATGAGATTAATCTTGGAGAACACCTTCCAGGTGTTCCCAGCTGATCCTCCTTATATTGGCTTCCCTTATATTTTGGAACTCACTATTGGTGAAATATATGTCCAGGCCTTTATCGCCATGTTCAAATTTCTTCTGGACTGGGGTAAAAATCAGAAAAGAAACCGGGAGTTGGAGAAGCAGAGCTTTGAAACAGAACTGGCGTTTTTGCGTTCGCAGATCCAACCACATTTCTTTTTCAACACATTGAACAACCTGTATTCACTAACCTTGGACAAATCGGATTTGGCTCCGGAAACAGTTTTAAAGCTTTCTGAACTAATGAGTTATGTCATCTATGAAGGCAAACAGAAAAAAGTTCACATATCCAAAGAAGCCCAGTACATTCAAAACTATCTGGACCTGGAACGTCTGCGATTCGGGGACAAACTTTATACCGAATTCAGAGTTACCGGCGATATAAAGAACCAGAAGATCACGCCTCTGCTACTTTTGCCTTTTATTGAGAACAGCTTCAAGCATGGGGCCATGGACAGTATGAAACGCATCGAGATCAGTATACAGCTTTCCCTGGAAGAACACTTTCTCACCTTTACCGTGCAAAATTTGAAATCGGAACAGCTGGACGCCCGATCCAATGCCTACCAGCATATTGGTCATAACGGCGTAGGCGTCGAAAACATTAAGAGAAGATTAAAACTCATCTACGGGGAAGACTATCATTTAAAGATTCAGGATGAAGCTCATAAATACACCGTTACCTTAAAGATTCCGACCTATGAAAATGCAATGTCTAATAATTGACGATGAGCCTTTGGCGATTAACGTCATTAAGAAGTTTCTCCAAGAGTTTCACTATGCCGATGTAGTGGGGACCTGCGAAAATGCTATGGAGGCTTTCAGTTATGTTTCCGAGAATCCGGTAGATCTGTTGTTTTTAGATATCAATATGCCCACTATCAATGGGCTGGACTTTCTAAAGAGCTTAAAATCACCCCCTTTGGTGATCATTACCAGTGCCTATCGAGACTATGCAGTGGATGGGTTCGAGCTTAATGTGTTGGATTACCTGGTAAAGCCCATCTCTTTCCAGCGATTTCTAACCGCTATGGATAAGGCCGCCAGTGCTATCAGGGAAAAGCACAAATCGGAGATCCCCGTGGTCAAGACCTCCGACAAATCCAAATCGTTCATTTTCCTCAAGGTCGATAAGAAAATGGTCAAGGTTTACCTTGATGAAATTCTTTATATCGAGAGCCTCAAGGATTATGTTAGGATATGCACGGTTTACGAAGACCTGGTTACCCATCAAAACCTAAACAGCATGGCTAAAATACTCCCCGCCGATAATTTCATACGAATCCACAAGTCCTATACCATAGCGGTGGACAAGGTAAAATCCATAGAGGGTAACTGTGTGGAGATCGCCACAAAATTAATTCCCATCGGCAGGAATTACCGCAAGGAGGCCAAAGAACACATCCTTAACGCCAGTCTCTAAAGGAATTAGAAATGCCAGCGCTTAAAGGCCTCAATAGCTTCGTATTCCGCAAAGCCCAATTGATCGTAAGTTGTTGCCGTATTGCGATTTCTGTCCTCTGCACGCTGCCAAAATTCACGCTGATCCGAACCCGGGAAAAGGGCGGAGTCTTTTTGTGACTGATGTTTGAAAATAGCTCTCCGCTTGCGCATAAGCTCCCCAGGGCTTAATGGAACAGCCATATCGATTTCTTCAATACCCCATTCTTGCCAGGCACCTCGGTATAACCACACATAACAATCTTTGCTCCAGGCCTGGTCCGTGGAACGCTGCACTGCTTCGAATATGGCATCCAAGCATACTCGGTGGGTTCCGTGGGGATCGGACAGGTCGCCCGCCGCATAAATTTGATGAGGCTTTATTTCCTGCAATAGATCATAAATGATCTGAATGTCCTCCTCCTGAATAGGCTGCTTCTGGATCAAACCTGTCTCATAAAAAGGCATATCCAAAAAATGGACCTTGTCATCGTTTATCCCTACATATCTACAACCCGCTTTGGCCTCTCCCCTACGAATCAGTCCTTTTATCTTTTGAACAACAGGGGTATCAGTATCACCCGGCTGCTTGTTCTTTATGCTGGTCAGTACTTCTTCATAAAATCGCTTGCTATCACGGTTACCCGCGCTGTAAACGGCATTAAAGTCCTTAAAGAAGTCTGCAAAACGAATAACATCTTCATCAAACACCGCAATGTTCCCGGATGTTTGATAGGCCACATGGACATCATGGCCCTGGTCCACCAGGCGAATAAAAGTCCCACCCATTGAGATGACATCATCATCGGGATGAGGGCTGAATATAACCACTTTTTTGCGTGCTGGCTCCGCTCGTTCCGGCCGGTGTGTATCGTCCGCTCCGGGTTTGCCGCCGGGCCACCCGGTAATGGTATGCTGCAACTCGTTGAACATCTGAATATTGATATTATAAGCCGGGCCGTGCTCCGCCACCAGGTCACTCATACCATTATCGGTATAATCTCTATCCGTTAATTTCAAAATGGGCTTTTCTAATTTTTGACTGAGCCAAATCACAGCCTTTTTGGATAGCGCCTTATCCCATTTGCAAGTACCTACCAGCCAGGGCGTTTTCTCCCTGACCAATTCTGCCGAAGCAGCAGTGTCCAAGACAATAGTAGCATTGGGATGGTTCTGCAAATAGGTGGCAGGAACGGTATCTGTTACCTCTCCTTCAATAGTTTCCTGAATGATGGGAGCCTTGCCTTCGCCCCAGGCCATTAAAATGATCCGACGCGCCTTGGAAATAGTGCCTACCCCCATGGTTATGGCCCTCCTGGGTACATTGTCCTCTCCAAAGAAATCACTGGCAGCATCCATTTTCGTAATGTGGTCCAAAGTGATCAGTCTGGTGGGAGAATTGTAATGGGATCCGGGTTCATTGAACCCGATATGTCCGGTACGACCAATCCCCAGGACTTGCATGTCCAATCCCCCGGCTTTTTCGATCTTTTTTTCATAATCGGAGCAGAACACGCCTACCAAATCATTGGGTAAGGTTCCATCAGGGATGTTAATATTATTGCGATCGATATCTACATGATTGAAGAGATTATCGTCCATGAAACGAACATAACTCTGAAGTGCCCGAGGCTCCATGGGATAATACTCGTCCAAGTTGAAAGTAACCACGTTCTTGAAACTTAGGCCTTCATCTCTATGCATACGCACCAGTTGCTTATAAACGCCCAGCGGAGAAGAACCCGTGGCCAGCCCTAAGACACAGGGTTCACCCTTTTCTTCTTTGTCCCGGATCAGATGAGCAATTTCCAGTGCCACTGCCAAAGAAGCATCCCTGGAATTCTCAAATATCTCCGTGTGTATTTTTTCAAATCGGGTAGACTCACTAGCCCCCACATTTTGATGTGTCAAATTTCTCACGGCAGATTCTTGTTTTTTATCGAAAGTGATATTTGTCATGATCGTTCCTAATACGGTATTAAGTTGTAATTAGAAGAGGCCACTTTGCTGGACCTATTTGACGAGACCAAACCGATGGCCCCCAGAAGCGATAGTTTATCCAGTGGCAAACTACTGGACTTTATTTCTAAATCGCTTTCAAAATTACTGAGCATATATTGCTGTAATGCCTGCTTGGTAGGCGTGAACAACAAATCACCGGCCTTCGCCAACCCACCAACCAAAAAGATGGCCTCCGGGTCGGTGATACAAACTAGATCGGCAAGTTGACGTCCCAACATGCTACCGGTCCGGTCAAAGGCTTCCTTAGCTATACGGTCACCATCTAATGCTGCCTCGTGTATGTGTTCGGCGGTCATTTCCTCAAATGAAAATTCCCGGAGCAAGCTATAATATTCAAGATCGTGTGCTAGTGCTTCAAGTACGGTACGTTTAAGGCCCGTAGCGGAAACATAGGTCTCCAAACAACCTTTACGCCCACAACCGCAATTTCGGCCACCAGCGACGGCACAGGTGTGTCCCAATTCTCCGGCCATGCCGTGATGACCGCCGACCAGTTTACCGTTGCACACCAAGCCGCTGCCCAAGCCTGTTCCCAGGCTTACGGTGATGAAATTTTGCATTCCTCGAGCACCTCCGTAGGTCATTTCACCAATAGCCGGTAAATTGGCATCGTTGGTGACCATAACTCGGCACCCGGTGGACTTTTCAAGATGTTTCTTAATATCCAGTTTTCCCTTCCACCCTAAGTTTGCGGCATTTTCAATTGCACCGGTGCGGAAATTGGCACTGGGAGCGCCTAAACCAATACCTTGGATGTGGTGATCTAAAAGCGAAACCATGCGAATGATCTCGCCATCTAAAGCTTCTAGGAATTGATGCGCATTAGCATAGGCTGAAGTTCGGAATGAAGCTTCCTGGATTAAGGTTCCCCCGGCATCGGCGACTCCTAGTTTGGTGGTTGTTCCCCCAATGTCGATTCCTAGATACATATCAATCGGCTTCTCTTTGGTTCTTTAGAAGGTGACCCAGACCCGCCTGTGCTTCAGGTCCCGGCCAGTGGAGAATTCAAATGTATGCTTAGATGATCATATTGCAAAAAATATTAGCTCAACGGCTAACATAGCTGTCCCAATGGCCGACTAAATCGTCATTTTGTCGTTTAGCTATGAAATTCAGCGGTTAAGCTAAAAAACATGACTGCAATAAATAATAACCGGAAATTAAACCATCACTAACTCACCTTGTTGTTGATCAACTTAAAAAGCTTTACCATAGAAATCAACGGGCTTATCTGTATGGCCCTGACCGCGGTCTGTGGCTTCAGCTGCAGTAACCCCGAAAACCTTGCTTACCAAAGTCAATTACCTTCTGTTACCCGCACCTGGATCGGTCCTGAATTTTGGGCCAATCCACTGCAAGATTGGCAATTAAACGAAGGTAGAATTGAGTGCGTAGTCAGTGGCGGCGACCGGAATGTATACCTTCTGACTCATGAAATATTACCTGGCGGCTCTTTTAAAATGTCTGTCGACTTGGGGAGTCTGGAAAGCCTTCCTCTCAGCAGCGGATGGGCCGGTTTGAAACTGGGGGTAAAAGGAGAGTTTAGCGACTACCGTGATAGTGCGGTACGAGGAGAAGGGATTCCATTAGGCATTACCAATACCGGTATGCTTTTTATTGGCGATATACCGGAGTCCAGCAGCAGTACCATCCAGGAGTTTGAGTATTTGCATTTAATTCTTGAGGCCGAGTCACAGAATGAGCATCACTACCAGTTGACTTTATCGATCTTCACCGGTGATCGGTCCGAATTGTTGGGACAAATGGTAAAAGACAGTATATCGGCCTCTTGGATGGAGGGAGGGATAGCTTTAGTTAGCAGTGCTGGCACTTTACCCCCCTTCAGCTTTGAACGAACCACCAAAGAATACCCAGATTGGGGCACCGAACCTGATACCCAGCGCCAGGGTAGTCTGCGATTTTGGTTTCAAAACCTCACACTTTCCGGAGAAGGAATCATGGCATATAAGGACAGAAAATTTGGTCCTATTTTGTTTAA
>JAOTYN010000386.1 GCA_029861825.1 Cyclobacteriaceae bacterium | reverse complement strand
ATAACATTCTTAAGGGCTTTGAAGCAATGCGATGATGTCACCTATCACTTCTTCCTTGGATTTGATACTCACCAGGGTATCCAGCTTGTCGTCCCCTACAAAAACCGCCTCTTCAATAAAGGCACCTTTTAATATGGGTTTTTCAGCTTTCTTCCTGAATTTCTTGATCAGTCTTGCCGGCGCATTTCCTGCTTCGGCAAACATCAGGGAAGTATTCCCTATAAGTACATCCTGTAATTCTCCGAATTCTTTGTCAGAGGCTTCCATGGCCTTGGCCAGAAGGGTGTTTTTTACTACAGAAAGTTCAATGTTTGCCTTATAGCACGCTCTACGTAAATCTGAGGTTGTACCTGCATCCAAGCCTGAAATATCGGCCAGATAGATGGTGTTATTGTCACCCAACTGTGCCTTCAATTCTTCGATAACTGTTGCTTTTTCTTCTCTTGTCATGATACTTCAATAAACAGTTAAACTTCTTTTGTGGCTACTTGCACACTCGGACTCATCGTACTGGACATATAGATGCTCTTCATGTAAACTCCTTTGGCCGAAGCCGGTTTAAGTTTATTTAAGGTATCTATCAGTTCCTGCGCATTTCCTGCGATCTTGTCAGCGGAAAAGGAAACTTTTCCAATAGCAGCATGTACTATCCCGGATTTATCAACTTTAAAATCGATCTTACCGGCTTTTACCTCAGATACGGCTTTCCCGATATCCATGGTCACAGTTCCCGTTTTTGGATTGGGCATCAAACCCCTTGGTCCTAATACTCTACCTAAAGGTCCTAGCTTACCCATTACGCTGGGCATTGTGACGATCACGTCTACATCAGTCCAACCGCCTTTGATCTTGTCAAGGTACTCTTGCAAACCAACAAAATCGGCGCCGGCTTCTTTTGCCTCTGCTTCTTTATCAGGTGTTACAAGTGCCAATACCTTTACATCTTTGCCAGTACCATGAGGCAGGGTAACGACACCCCGCACCATTTGATTGGCCTTCTTTGGATCTACACCTAAGCGAATCGCCAGGTCTACAGATGCATCAAATTTAGCATTCGTGATTTCTTTTATCAGTTCGGAAGCCTCCTTAACACCATATACTTTAGAGCTATCTATTTTGGCGCGGGCTTCTTTTTGCTTCTTTGTTAATTTTCCCATGTAATTGCTGTTTTAGATAGTTAAAAAGGCCTCTTTCCCTTTACTTTTATGCCCATGGAACGCGCAGTTCCTGCCACCATATTCATAGCGGATTCGACAGTAAAAGCATTAAGGTCTACCATTTTGTCTTCGGCGATAGTGCGCACCTGATCCCAGGAAACGTTTCCGGATTTAATCCTATTAGGTTCACCGGATCCCTTTTTAATCTTTGCCGCTTCTAACAGTTGTACTGCCGCTGGTGGTGTCTTAACGATGAAGTCGAACGACTTATCCTTATAAACCGAGATCACTACAGGCAAAATCTTGCCTTGCTTATCCTGGGTTCTTGCATTAAACTGCTTGCAAAAATCCATGATGTTAACCCCGGCAGCACCAAGAGCGGGTCCAACCGGTGGCGACGGATTCGCAACACCTCCCCTGACTTGTAGTTTAACTACTTTACTTAACTCTTTTGCCATTGTTACTAATTAATATTTCAAATTGTGTTATTTGGAAGCAACACAACCTATGTTAAAGCGTAACAGCTTCTTAAACTTTTTCTACTTGCATATAACTGAGTTCCAGTGGTGTTTTTCTTCCGAAAATTTTCACCATCACTTCCAGCTTGCGTTTTTCTTCGTTGATCTTTTCAACTGTACCGTTGAACCCATTGAAAGGTCCATCGATCACTTTTACGGTCTCTCCAAGTACGAATGGAATTGCAATACTATCCGTACTAACCGCTAATTCATCCACTTTACCAAGCATTCTGTTTACCTCAGCTTTGCGCAGTGGTACCGGGTCTCCTCCTTTGGTTTCTCCCAGAAAACCGATCACATTTGTAATGGACCGGATTATATGGATCATCTCTCCGCCTAGATTGGCTTTGATCATTATATAACCAGGAAAATATACCCGTTCTTTACTTATCTTCTTACCATTCCTTATCTGAACAACTTTCTCAGTAGGAACCAAAACATCTTCTAAATAGTCCCCAAAGCCATGACGCTCCACTTCGCTTTCAATGTAGCCCTTGATCTTATTCTCCTGGCCACTGACGGCACGTACTACGTACCATTTCTTTTCCAATACTTCTGACATAGGTTTGGGCTTAATCAAATTAGTGCGTCAAAATACAGCTTAATAATTTTGGCAAATACGGTATCAACTCCCCATGTTGCCAAAGCGAATATTATGGAGAACACAGCAACTACTACCATCAAATTGGAAGAATCTGCCCGCGAAGGCAAGGTCACATTGTGCTGCAATTCTTCAATTGATTCTTTAATGTATGATATCATGTGTTCGCAATTTATAAATTCGGGATCCCCTGCATCTTAGCACGGGAGGAGAGACTCGAACTCCCGACACCTGGTTTTGGAGACCAGTGCTCTACCAACTGAGCTACACCCGTTTATAAGACCATTGAAAGGTATCTCCCCGTTTATCACAGGATGAGATACCCTCTCAATGAGCTTGTTTTAAACTAAATATTAGTCTAAGATCTTTGTCACCTGACCGGCACCAACGGTTCTACCACCTTCACGGATGGCAAAACGCAGACCTACATTCAAGGCTATAGGTTGAATTAGCTCTACGGTAATGGTCACGTTATCGCCAGGCATAACCATCTCCACTCCAGAAGGAAGGTCAATTGTACCTGTTACGTCAGTAGTTCGTACATAGAACTGTGGACGGTAGTTCTTGTGGAACGGAGTGTGACGTCCACCTTCTTCTTTTTTAAGGATATAAACTTCTGCCTCAAATTTGGCGTGAGGTGTTACGGAACCTGGTTTACAGATTACCATACCTCTACTAATTTCAGATTTTTCAATACCTCTAAGCAGGATACCTACATTATCACCAGCCTCACCGCGATCAAGGATCTTACGGAACATCTCTACCCCTGTAATAGTGGAAGTGAGTTTCTCTGCTCCCATCCCAATGATATCAACACCATCTCCCGTGTTAGCGATACCAGTTTCAATACGACCGGTTGCTACAGTTCCACGACCTGTGATGGTAAATACATCTTCAACAGGCATAAGGAAATCTTTTTCAATATCACGTTTTGGAAGTTCGATCCACTCATCAACTGCATTCATCAAATCCATAACAGATCCTACCCACTTTTCTTCACCGTTTAAGGCACCCAAAGCAGATCCTGAGATCACTGGAGAGTTATCTCCATCATACTCATAGAAAGAAAGCAATTCGCGTACTTCCAATTCAACTAGTTCCAGAAGCTCTTCATCATCTACCATGTCAACTTTGTTCAAGAAGACTACAATTCTTGGGATACCTACCTGACGTCCAAGAAGGATGTGCTCTCTTGTTTGTGGCATGGGACCGTCTGTAGCAGCAACTACGAGGATAGCACCATCCATTTGAGCAGCACCTGTAACCATGTTCTTTACATAATCGGCGTGACCTGGACAATCCACGTGCGCATAATGACGGTTAGCCGTTTGATATTCAACGTGTGATGTGTTAATTGTGATACCACGTTCTTTTTCTTCAGGAGCGTTGTCAATAGAATCAAAACTTCTGATTTCAGACAGTCCTGCTTCAGCCAGTACCTTGGTAATAGCTGCAGTCAATGTAGTTTTACCGTGATCTACGTGTCCAATAGTACCTATGTTTAAGTGCGGTTTGGAACGATCAAATGTTTCCTTTGCCATTTTCTAAAAAATTTAAATCTTAGTTTATATTAGTGTCTTACTTTTAAAATTAGAGCCAACGACGGGAATTGAACCCGTGACCTCTTCCTTACCAAGGAAACGCTCTACCCCTGAGCTACGTCGGCTTGGTTTTTTATCGCGTCGATCACTCTAATTCAGACCTGCGCGTCTCAAACCAAAACTACAACGCTCACTCAAAGTTACAGAGCGGGAGACCGGGTTCGAACCGGCGACATTCAGCTTGGAAGGCTGACGCTCTACCAACTGAGCTACTCCCGCAACATTATCAATTTCAATATGTCAAAAATCTATCGGTTCAATTACCTCGCATTCGCTCGGTGATCCGTTCAATGTACTAACCTTTTTT